>JARYMD010000408.1 GCA_029907285.1 Verrucomicrobiota bacterium
ACACCCTGCTCCTGACCAGGGTAAGAAAACAGAAGATGCGTCGGTTCAGGAGCTAGCTTAGGTTGACGCACATGCGCGCCTGCGGGATCGCCCAGGAGCCGGCGGTCGAACCGGAAATAGATGCGCAGCCGCTTGGAGATGGTGAACACGAACTGGCGGTGGGTCACCTGGGCGCAGACGTGCTCAGCCACCTGCCTGCGCGAAGCGAAGCGCGGCAGGCAGGCCCAACCGGCCTTCTCCAATTCTTCATCGATATCTTTTTCTTCCCGAATCTTTAGCCAGCAAGTGGGAAAAGCAAATTCAGATGAATTTTTCCCTGACATAATATCACCCCTATGGTGATATTGCCGCATGCCTGCAGTTCACAAGCAAAAATCACGTTTCAAGTTCACTTTCACCAATTCCGACAAATCCACATGCCATGGCGGCCGGGTTCTGGTTGATGCCCTCTGCCGCCGGTTTGACCTGTGGCGCAAGCTCGACCAGATCGAGGCCCTGGACCCTCGCAAGCGCAAGGGCTCGGGCTTTGCCCCCTCGGCCATTGTGGCGCAAATTATCTTCACCCTGACCAGCGGAGGGCGTTCGCTGGCTGATGCGGAGCGGCTGGGCCGGGACCGTCTGCTATTTGTATGTGGAGAGCGGTTCGAGTGCAGCCAAGTACGTCAATGCGATAGATGCGGCAGGGTTCGGCGGCTGGAGCATATCGTACAACAAGTGGACCCAGAAGCTGGAGCGGCTGGCTGGGGAGCTGCCCGAATCAGCCTGGAGTGGCGGATGCGGGGGCGGAGCTGGGAGCAATGATGTGATTGAGCAGTATGCGTGGCTGCGGCATCAGCCTGGGGACTGCGCCAGGGCGCATGTGTTTGCAGTGGTGCGTCGGAGGGAGCCCGAGGAGCTGTTTTACAAGTACGGGTTTGCGATGTTCGAGCTGGTCGATTCATTTGCACCTGACTGAGCTGAGGTAGCGGCTCAAAGGCCGTAGAGTTTGTCTGTGGTATTAGAGACCAAGGGGGCTCGCATGGCGAGCTTTGTCTTTAGTCGGCGGTTTCGATAGAAACAAGCGGGATTTATTGGTCTGTCGATGCTGTTTGTGGCTTTGGCGAGCGCAAATTCGCCTTTCCTGAGCCCTGACCGGCGCTTTGGGAGACATCGGGTCCGGTTGTTGCCACACAATTCCGTCGGCAAACGACGTGCCAAATCGTTCGCTAAAGATTTGGGTGGAGAACCTGCTCGGAAAAACCATTTGATATGGGTGGCAATCCGTGCGAATATGGGAAGCCATATCGTGAAGACGACCATAGAAATCGCTGACGACCTTTTTGAGCGCGCGCAAGACCTCGCCCGGAAGGAGAAGACCACGTTTCGCGCTCTCGCCGAAGAGGGACTGCGCATTGTGCTGAAGGAGAGACAACAGAACAAACCCAAGAAACTTCCGCCGCTGGTCACCTTCCGAGGCCGGGGATTGACAGATGAGTTCAAGAACGCCTCGTGGGACAAAATCCGCCACGAAATTTACAAGGGTTACGGCGCATGATCGCGGTTGACTCCAATCTGCTGGTTTATTCGCACCGCGAGGACACCAAATTTCATGCGGAGGCAAAAGAGTTGATTGATGCCCTGCGACATGAGTCCGCGCCGTGGGCGATTCCGTGGCCGTGCGTCCACGAATTCATCGGCATTGTCACGCACCCGAGCATCTTCAAACCGGCTTCGACATTGCCGCTGGCTTTTGCGGCGGTGGAGGCCTGGCTCGCCGGCGGCAACGTCCATCTTCTCGCCGAGAGTCCGGGTTATTTTGAAAAGTTGCGCGAGCTGGCGCTGGCGGCGAAATTGTCCGGCCCGCGCATCCACGACGCGCGGATCGCCGCGCTCTGCCTGCACCACGGCGTGCGCGAACTCTGGACCGCCGACCGCGACTTCTCCATGTTCCCCCAACTCAAGACCCGCAACCCGCTGCTGAAAAAATGAAAACCACCATCGGCAGGGTGAAGTCAATTTAAGAAATCACCATGCTATGGACTGATGGACTCACCCTAACCGTTACCACAATCTGTTCTGGCCGACGTAGAATTTGGCAGCATTCATAAAGCTGGGAGTGCACAAATTGAAGGCTGCAGGGGTGACGGGTGTGGGTGTTACACCCGCAGAACCGACCAACTGGTATCGCTTTGGCAAATGGGCCTATGCCGAGGCCATTGCCGGCGACGCCGACCGCACCTATGGACATCACCCCACCTGGCAGAGTCTCTCGCCGAGACATGCGCAGGCCGCCGGGCCGAAGGTGTACTGGCACAACGCACACGACACCCCCAGCGCCCGGCACACGGGGTACTTGCGCAAGCTGATCGAGGCGCCTGCGCTTTTGACCCGGCGGCCTGACTTGTCGCTGCTGTCATTTGAGCAAACCAAGCCCTGGGAAATGTGCCCGGCCTTTCCAGAAGGCTTGAAAACAAGGTGTCAAGCGCCAAATGGCCGATGCGGGCATTGCAGATGAAATTACCCCAGCCAACCGGCGGATTTCCATTGCATTTCTCGCGCGGACGACATAGCATATGCTAGTGAATACGGGCGCGGGTTGTGGTCTGTCGTTCAGACGAGGGGCGCAGCGAATGGCCACAGAAAGTCGAAGTCTTTCGGGATTGGCAAGAGAGACACGACGCCAACGTTCCCTGGGCCAGGAGCATCTGGCCCGGCACCTCGGCGGCTTATGCGACCTTCAACCGATGGAAAAACGGTCTGCCCAAACGTTCCAAGCCCGCAAAGGCCCCGACTGGAGAGCTTTTGTAAAAAATGACCGGTCAGGGCAAGATGACACTTCAGGAGGGTGACTGCAGATGACGACCGAGATCGAAACGCACAAACCGCCGCTGCCCCTTTTTATCCTCCGGCTGCGCGCCGTTGTCCTCGCCCTCGGCGAGTCGGCCTCCCCTTCATGGTGGAAAACCGAATTCATGAATGAGACCGGGCTGAGGTTTTTGGAGCGTCTGTATGCGTGGACGACCGTTAACGCCGCCGTCCACGCTGCAGGAACGGCTGCATGTGACGCGCATGACCGCACCGCGCATCAACACGACGTCACGAGAGCCCTAGCCGGGCTCGAAACGGAACCGCACTGGCCGAAGCTGCTCGATGAGGACTGCGAGGTGATCGCCTCGCCGACGGACTTGGGTTCCTGGCTGGGGACCATCCCGGAGAAACTGGCCGGGCTTCTTAGAGCTGGGAAACGGATCGAGGTCGCGGGCCGCCGAAAGGACGTCAGCCATGGATAAAGAACAGGTCATTCAGACGCTTCAGAAGAATCGGGCATCTCTGGCGCCGTTTCACGTGCGTTCGCTTGCGGTGTTCGGTTCGGTGGTGCGGGGTGAGGAGAGGCCGGAAAGCGATATCGACATCCTCGTCGAATTCGAGCCCGGCGCCCGGGTCGGTTTGTTCACCTTTGCCAGGTTGCAGCGTTTTTTGCAGGAAATGCTCGGCAGAGAAGTGGACCTGGCCACCCCGGGAGCGCTTCATCATGCGATGAAAAAAGACATTCTTGAGGAAGCAGTACATGCCTTCTAGCCTTACTTTACGAATTAGATTTTGTGGGCGATGGATGTCACAGACATACAGGCGGTTGCAAATCCAGACCCTATCCCCTAAAACCGCGGGTCAACTCTGCAACCTAAGTGCTTCCATCAACTGTTTCTGTTCCATTGTCAGTTTGGTCCACACATTCTGCCGCACCTGTTTGCCTCCAGCACCGGCCTTTTCGTAAACGTTGACCACTTTCTCGATCCCCGCCAGTTGACTCCAGAGCCTCTCAACCGGCAATTGCACACCTGCAG
>JARYMD010000409.1 GCA_029907285.1 Verrucomicrobiota bacterium
GCGACGTTCAACTCACAACGTTCAACGGCGTCGCGGGTTGGCCATGCGAATGGTTTCGCCCGCCCGCGGCGGCCAGATAGAGTGACAGGCACACTGTGTCCCCGGGTAGTTCACCCCCAGCCCCGTAGGGGCGACATCAAACCCGCCGCCAACCGGGGAACGCTGTGCATGGGCGTTCAGTTCGATGCCGCTCCTGCGGAGCTTGTCCGGTGTGTTGTTCGGCCCCACTACAAATATGCCGGCCCTACGGGCCTTGGCTCTGGCCAACAGACGACCCGGTCGGTCAACTGACAGGAACGTTCAACGTGCAACGTTCAACTCACAACGTTCAACGGCGTCGCGGGTTGGCCATGCGAATGGCTTCGCCCGCCCGCGGCGGCCAGAGTCCCGCCTTTAGGTGGAAGACCTTAGTGAGGCTTGCAAATCACATCAGTGCATCGGCGTGCGTTGAGTTGGCGCGCACCCGCAAAGTGCCGGAGCGCCCGCCCTGCCTCATCCAGGCCCTTTCTGGTCCGGTACGGACTGAGGTCGGAAATCGTGCAAACGGAACAACGGCGGCCGTCAATGCGGCGCGAAGCCGTAACTGGAGGAACCGTGTGCGGGAAAACCGCTCGCACGGGTCTGTGGGGGAACTGGTGGGGAACCACCAGCTCTGCCCGAATCCGGGCTTGGCCTTCTTTTCGTATAGCCTCGGGTCGTATTTGGGCTATAATGTTGGCATGCTGCATCCGAGACAACGGCCGGTCGTTTGGGCTCTCGCGTGTCTGGCGCTCCTATGGGCATTGGCAATCGGTGGCTACACGGTTGCGAAAAATCAGCGCGCAACCGCAGAAAAACTACGTTCTTACCTGAGGTCCGTGGATTTGAGCAAACTCTCAGGGGAAGCGCGTGCGAAAGCGTTGCGTGATTTGGCGCGACGGCTCAATGCGCTGCCGTATGAAGAAAGACGGATTGCCAGGTTCGACAGCGAATGGGCAAGGTGGTTTGAAGCCATGACCGACCAGGAAAAAAGCGAGTTCATAGACGCCACGGTGCCGACCGGGCTGAAACACGCGCTCGAGTCTTTCGAACAGCTCCCACCGGAGCGCCGACGGCGCGCGATTGACGAGGCTGTAAAACGCCTCAAGGAAGTTCAAACGGAGCTCGCGAACGGCGATTTTCAGCCCCCCTCGGAGTGGTCCACAAACCCGCCTCCGGTCATAAGCGAAGAGCTCAGACAGAAACTGATCACGACGGGCTTGAAGTCTTTCTACAGCCAGAGTTCAGCGCAGGCGAAGGCGGAACTGGCGCCTGTTCTTGAGGAATTGCAGCGTATGATGGAAAGAGGGGCTTTCCTGAGGGGGCATTGAAACGTCAGCATCATGCACACAGGGTTGTCGTTTCAGTGTGCAGGGCCGATCGAGACCCAAAAGAAAGCGTTCCCGAAAGCGTTCACGCTCGTCGAATTGCTTGTCGTGATTTCGATCATCGGGGTATTGGCCGGGCTGATGTTGCCCACGTTGGGGAAAGCGAAAGAAGCCGGTCGGGCTACGGCGTGCCTTGGGAACCTGCGGCAAATAGGCGTGGCTTTGCAGTTGTACGTGCAGGACAACGGGAACCGGATGCCGGAAATGCGTGATGTGGTGTTGGGAACGAATGGGTTCACAAACGTTTCGCCGCTTCCGGGGATGCACGTGGTGCTTTCGAATTATCTCGGTTCGGTTCAAGTGCTAAGGTGTCCGTCGGATTTCAAGCGGATTTTCGAGCAAACAGGATCGAGCTACGCATGGAACAGCCTGCTCAACGGCCAGGATGCGGATCATCTGCGTGTTTTCACAATTGATTTCAACCCCCACCAGATTCCCGTGGTGTATGACAAGGAGGCTTTCCACGCCGCGCGAGGGCCCGGCAAGGGCATCAATTTCCTCTATGCCGACGGCCACATCCGGAACCTGCTCGCAATTGAGGGCACAATCATCGGGGGCAACAAATGATCCATTTGCGCTCTGTAACAAAACGGTTTGGCGCTCGCGTGGCGGTACAAGACCTCACGTTGGATGTGGAACCCGGCGAGATTTTCGGCCTTCTTGGCCACAACGGGGCAGGCAAGAGCACCGCCATCGGGATGATGCTCGGCCAGGTCTGGCCGACTTCCGGTGAAGTGATCGTGTGCGGTCACGACGTTACACGGAACCGGCGCAGGGCGCTTGAGCGAGTGGGCGCGATTTTCGAGACGCCCGCGTTCTACGATTACCTGAGCGGGTGGAGCAATCTGGTGATTCTGGCCAGTTACACCGCCACCACTTCGAAGCAGCGCATCAAGGAAGTGATTGAGTGGGTCGGCCTGACAGGCCGCGAGCACAGCCGCGTCAAAACCTACTCGCACGGGATGCGCGCCCGGCTTGCTTTGGCGCAGGCGTTGCTTCCAAAACCGGACCTGTTGCTGTTGGACGAGCCGAATGAAGGGCTTGACCCGGAAGGCATCCATGAAATGCGCCAGACAATCCTGCGTCTCCACCGCGAGCTGGGCCTGACAATACTGTTGTCGTCGCATCTGCTCCACGAAGTGCAGCAGCTTTGCACGCGGATTGCGGTGATTCGGAGCGGCCAAAAGGTTTACGAAGGTCCTGTGGCCGAGGCGCGGCGCTCGAGCAGTTGGTGGCGGCTTGTGACGGACAACTTTGACATCGCTGTTGCGCGCTTGCGCGCCGCGGGCCTTGTCAAAAGCAGCGCCAGCCAGAAGCAGATCGAGCTGGCTGAAGGCGTCGGCTCCGATCGCGTTGTGCGGTTCCTTGTTGAATCCGGGTTCAACGTGCACGAAATCGCGCGCGAGGAGAGCACTCTCGAAGCATTCTATCTTTCCCTCATGCGCGGCGCCGAATCAGCGCCCGGGGCAAATGCGGGCCTTGATCCCGCCCCAACAACCAACACGAGCAACGCGCGCTAACATGTTCCTGCTTCAATTCCGCAACGAGCTTTGGAAGTTGTTCGGCAAGAAAAGGACCTACATCGGGTTCGTGATGTTCCTGCTGGCCCAGAACGTGATTGCCCTTGTGTTCAAATACACTCATGCGTCGCGTCCAATGCAGAGGATGCTCGAGGCCGGCGGCCAGGTTGCCGAGCACTACATCTCGGCTCTGACCATTGCAACCATCATGCTCGTGCCTTCTGCTGCATTTCTGCTGCCGCTGTATGTTGCGCTGATTGGCGGCGATCTTGTTGCAAAGGAGGCCGAGGACGGCACCCTCCGTATGATATTGTGCAGGCCGGTTTCACGAGTGCGGTTGTTGATGGTGAAGTTCCTGGCTGGTGTGGTGTTCTCGCTTTTGTTGGTGGCCGCACTGGGAGTGTTTGGACTGACATTTTCGCGCATCCATTTTCAGTGGGGCGGGTTGTTCGTCTGGATGCCGGAGCAATCCATATTCAGCCTTTTTGACCCAAGCACGGGTCTGAGCAGATACGTGGCGGGTCACATCATGCTTGTAAGCGAAGCCGCGTCAATCATGTGCCTTGCCTTCATGTTCTCGTGTTTCAACATCAAACCGGCGGCTGCGACCATCCTTGCTTTGTCCTTTGTGTTTGTGAGCTTCATAATGGAGCACATACCGTATTTCAAAGACTACCAAAACTGGTTTTTCACTCACCACCTCAACCTTTGGCAATTGGTGTTCGCAGAGACAATTCCATGGTGGCGGATTCTCCAGTCATTGAGTCTTTTGGCCGGGTTTAACGCGACATTCCTTGCCATCGGAGTCGCTGCGTTCCAGGTGCGCGACATAAAATCTTAGCCCGCATATTTCCCAGCCCGGCGCAGCCGGAACCAAAGTCGCCTGACGGGCAA
>JARYMD010000040.1 GCA_029907285.1 Verrucomicrobiota bacterium
TACCGAATCCCACTGTTGCCGCGGCCTGAATCCGATGCCATTCCGCTCAACGTAATCGCGCTTGTGGTCACTGTTTGACCGTCACTATGGCTGGTGACCGAGACGGATGGTCCCGTCATGTCAGCCTGATCCAGTACGAGAAGGCCGGTTTGATGAGCAAAACTACCGCGCTCACTCAGGACAACTGTTCCGGTCTGGTTGCCTGCTGATGTGCCGTTGATACCGTTCGCCGCGCCACGTTCAACCGCGTCCTCGGCCAACGGATTCGGCGCCTCGGCGTTCGCCACGAAACTACCATGAGCGAAGCCGATTGCGACTGCTACCAAGATCACACATCCGCTTGCCCAGGCCGAGTTCATTGGCGTCTAGATGCCGAAATCCCGACCGAGGTGTCAAGCGCACATTCAGGACGAGGTTTTGAGTCAATTCCACTCGTTCGCAGCCGCATCGAACAGGCGTCACACGAAACGCTCATCGTTTGGCTGTCATGCGGGCGACGAAGCCGCCCCGGTGAATTCACAGGACGCGGCCGGTTTGTCACGCGCTCGAAAACGTCACCGGCCGAACAGCAATACGAGGGCTCCCAGAACCACTCGATACCACCCGAACCCGACAAACGTATGTGTTTGCACAAAGCGCAACAGCCATTTGACTGAAATGAACGCTGTCACGGCTGCCACCAAAACCCCAACAGCGACCAGCCACCAGTCGATCGGGTACGGCGGCGGAGACTCGTGCGCGTCCATAAGTTCCTTGGCCGCGGCCGCTGTTAGCGTGGGAATTCCAAGCATGAAAGAGAACTCAGTGGCTGGTGCTCGGCGAAGACCGAGCACCAGCGCCACCAGAATAGTTGCACCGGACCGCGACAAGCCGGGGAATATCGCAGCCAACAGTTGACCCCCAGCGACAGCGAGTGCGATCGGCCATGTCACATTGTCATGTGTCGGCCGATGTTTGAGCCACGCTTCGACTGCCAAAAACAGAATTCCGCCAATCAATGTCGCAAGCGCAACCGCCGTCACGCTCTCCTTGTTCAGCCGCCACCCCAACTTCTTCAGGCAATAACCCCCAACAACCGTAATCCCGAATGCAACAAGCAGCTTCGCAATGTAATCATGCGCCTCTGGTTTGCGCCAATCGCGAGCGAGGTTGACCAGCCGTTTCCAAAAAATCAGAAGAACAGCCGCCACAGCACCGGGTTGGACAATAACCGTGAACAGCTCGTCTCTGAGAAATTGAGCGCCCGGGGGCAGCCAATGCTCCACCAGAAGCAGGTGGCCAGTCGAAGAAATTGGAAGAAACTCCGTGACCCCTTCGACCACACCCAATATCACTGCGGTCAACCAGTCTGGCATCAAGTGGCCTTACTCCTCGGTCCTCATGACAGCGACCTTTGGCCCAACCTTCTGGCCGATGTCGAGCAAAAGATCAAGGAACCACCGGGTGTCAATGTCAAAAGGCTTGCCGCCTTTCACACGATCAAACTCGATCGCCCGAAGTTCGCCTTTGGCGTTTTCGTCTTCGCCAACGACTCCACTAACCCCGGCCAGTGCGCATTCGACCGCCTTTTCACAGCAGCGCCGAATCAGGGCGAGGTCTTTGGCGTTGGGAGCGGCGGACCTGCAGAAATACCCGCTCTTTTGCACCAGTGTTTTCTGAGCCCCGATCATGGCGCCAAACTGCTTTCCAAACCATGCACCGACATTAACCGCGTCCAATTTGATGTGGCCAAACGGATCGCGTGGAAGTTGTTGGCCGCGGCTCTCCATTTCTGCGGCAATCGACTCGACTCCTGCCCCCTCTGACACGAATATGTTCACGCAATCGTGTTCGTGCATGACGCGACGCAAGCGCTCGGCTTCGGACGCAATGTCAAACCCCATCTCGGGCACAAAAATGCCGTGCACCTCGCGCCGTTCCCGGGTCAGGCCAATGCTCGGAAGAAATTGTTTCCTGTTCAGCCTCGAGCGGTACACCCGGGCGGTGCAGGCTGTCAACCAACCGCAGTTCCGTCCCATGACCTCGTGAACGATTAACATTCGCGGGTTGGCGCTGTGTTCCGCAACAACGTTTTCAAAAAACCGCGCGCCTTGTTCGGCAGCGGTCCATGCCCCAAGCGTTTGGCGAATCGGATAAACGTCGTTGTCGATTGTCTTTGGAAGCCCGACAACGGTCAAATTGTACCCTTTCTTGCTCTCTTTCAGGTACCTGGCCAACTCTGCCGCCGCGGTGTTGGTGTCGTCGCCCCCAATCGTGTGCAGCACGTCCACACCGTCCTTGATCAGTTGATCTGCTGCGACCTCCTGTGGGTTCTGACCTTCCTTTATCAGTGACCGCTTGAGGCAATCCTCGATATTGGTCAGCTTCACTCTGCTGTTGCCGATGGGGCTTCCGCCGTAACGGTGCAGCACATGCGCCTTGGCCCGCACCTCGGCATCGACGACGTACTTGTCCCCCAACAACAAGCCTTTGTACCCGTCCTTGTAACAGATGATCTCCACGCCTTTTGCCACGCGGTCGTACGTTTCAATCAGAAATCCAATCGCCGACGAAAGGCAAGGCGCCAATCCACCTGCCGTCAATATTGCTACTTTCTGTACTGCCATCTTTTCGTATGTCCTCTCAAATAAGTCCCAAATAAGAGCATTTGGCGCTCGGGCCGCCCAATTCCAATCTTCCGGGAGAGCCCAGAGCGCCGACCACGCTACCAGTATCGCAACCCGGCCATCCTCGCAAGTCCAATTGCAATTGGCCGTCAAGCATGCTCTCCAGCCCGGAAATCTCACCGGAGTGAACTCTTGGGTGTTCTTACCCGGTGAACCGGGTAGATTTCCGGGCCAGGCGCAAAGCCCGCGGACCACGCGCCCTCTCTTTCGTGAAATCGTGCACGCGGCAGGGCGGGCAGTCCCTTGCCCGCCGAGCAAGCACTCAGCCACTTGCCGCGTGCGCGCAAAGTGAACGCACACCACAAATGCAAGGCTCCGAAGACGATGCTTGGGATCGCGTCTGGAGGTCTATCCCTTCGTCCGCCGGTGCACCTTGTAAACTGCGGCTTGGTCAGTGCATTTGATGACCATCTCGTCAATGCACACGTGCGGTGGCCGTTCCGCAACCCAAACTATCGCTTCCGCAACATCTTCCGCTTTCAGCGGCTGCACACCCTCGTACACCTGCGCAGCGCGGTTCGCGTCCCCCTTAAACCGGACAAGCGAGAATTCGGTCTCGGCCATGCCGGGGTCGATCGTAGCCACACGAAGACCGGTGCCACACAGTTCGAGCCTTAGAGCGCGAGTGATCTGCAGTTCGCCCGCCTTGGCAGCGCAATAGGCGGCGCCGCCTTCGTACGCTGTCCTGCCCGCAACAGAACCAATGTTTATGATAATGCCTCCGGGATAAGGCAACATCAGGGGCAGCGCGGCGCGGACCATGCGCAACACGCCAAGGACATTGGTCTGGAGCATTGTCTCCCAATCAGAGTCCTTGCCTTCAGCCACGGGGTCCAGCCCGAGCGCGCCGCCGGCATTGTTGACAAGAACGTCCAGGCGCGTGGTCACGCTCTTGACCCACGCGAGGTATTCATTCACCGACGGCGTGGAAGCCACGTCGAGGAAATGAAAAACAGCTTGTGGCGATCCTTCTTTTCTTGCCAGTTCTGCCAAGGCAGCAAGGCGGTCAACTCTTCGAGCGCCCAAAAGCAGCCTCGCCCCGCGCCGCGCGAACTCAATTGCCGCCGCTGCGCCAAATCCGCTTGAGGCGCCGGTTATCAAGACCCATTTGTCAGTCAATAGCGATTTCATGGGATCAACAGCCAGTGTGAGATGCTCCAGAACCGAACAAAATGGTGCGCGATAGAGGACTTGAACCTCTGACCCCTTCCGTGTCAAGGAAGTGCTCTACCTCTGAGCTAACCGCGCACCGCGACGGCGCGCGCGCATTGACTTTCAGCAAACACGCGCCAGAAGTTATTCTCGTGCTTTTCCCGCCTGATGCAAGCCGAATTTGCCGAGTCTGTGGCTCCGCTGTCTGTGAGGATTCTTTCGCCGTCGATCTGCCCCGGCATTCATCTGCCAAGGGACGGCTTGTCTGTCCCGAAATTGTTGGTCAAAACCGATTCCCCATACTTGATCAATTGGCGTTGTTCGATGAGCTGAAGTTCGCGTTTCAGCGACCGCAGCGTGCCGGTGTTTGCTTCCAGAAATGCCATGATTGCCAGCAATAACACCAGCACCACCACAACCGCACTTCCGCCGTCGCTTCGGCTGCAGTGCGAGTTATTTGCCCGAAGTTTCATTGTTTCTTTGCAGCACCAGGAACTGCGATGAAAGTGAACGCAGGCGTTTCGCGCACCGCTTTCATGACGCCGGCAAACTCAAGTTCCCAGCGCCATGCAGCCACCGTTCCGCGGTTGTCTTGATTGAAAGAGCATCGCTTGATTCCGGTTAGAAGCGGCTCGCTCAGGCCGTTCTTGCTCTTGATACGCACGATTTGGTTTGTCGAAAAAACGTAGGCCACTTCCTGGTCCCCTGACGGGATGCAAAACGCAATTCCGCCCTGGCCTTTCTCCACCCGTATGGCCCCCACAGCCGAACGCACATCAGCACGCCATTGTTCACCGACCCGCAGCGCTCGCGTCATGTCCTCGGCATTGCGTCGCAGCCGCTTCGAGTAATCCAATGCGTTGTAAAACGCAGCGAGCGCAGCGCCTATGACCACCAAAACAACGCCCAGATAGATCAAACACTCAATAAGCAGAATACCTCGCTCGGCGTGGCGCGCAGCGGGCATCCAAATGTCACGCAGGACCCCAACATCTGTTTTTCTGTTCAAGGTTTGCATCGTGTGCCTCTGACAACCTCGGCCGCCCGGCTCTCTGCGGTTACGGACCACCTCATGGCTTGATCTTAAGACAACGGACAACCGGCCCACCAGAGTCCGGCTTTGCCGGCAACCACGCCAGTTGCAAACGCTCCGCGTCGAGTGTCAGTTCAAAACGACCGGCCGGAAGCCGGGAAACAGATTCAGCTCGCGGCGTGTAGGCGTGTACACCCGGCTTGAATTCGCGCCAGTAACCGGCCGTCAGCACTTCCATCTCGCCGTCCACAATTTCCATCGCCACCGCTCGATAATACAATGCGCGCGCCAGTTTTTGTTCTCCGAGAAAAGAGAGCGACACCGGGAAAATCGCCAGCATAACAATCGCCACTGCAATGAGCAGCTCAATCGTGAGTGATCCGCGATTTCCCCGCAGACAACGCTGCTGTTTGTGCACTTGTGTCACCATGTGGTCGAATTCAGAATCGTAATGAGCATCGAGAACGCAAACACGGCCAGCGCAGCAACAAACATCCCGTTCACAACCACAAGCCCCGAGGTGATCACCTGCGCGGCAGTTTGTTCGAGTTGAAAAGCCCGGGCTGAAAGTGCTTCCTGCCACGACCCCAATGCGTCCGCGAACCTGCCATGCCCAAAAGCCGCGTTCTCCAACCGCCACCGGAATTCACCGGAATCGTCCAAATGCTGAACCACAACGGTCAGTTTTTCACCCGACTTCAGCGCCGCAACAACCCGTTCGGCTCTATCCTTGAAAACGCGGTTTGCGGTGCTCTCGGCCGCAAGCTGCACTGCCTGCTGTTCCGGCACACCTGCATCGAGAAACAGGCCAAGCATGGCCGAGAAATCGCGTTGCATTCGTTTTCGACGCCACGGCACACAGTAGGCGATGCGATCGGCCATCCCGGGCACGACCTTGTTTATCCATGCGGCAACTCCCGGCCCGCCAAAGTACAGGATCGCCCCGAGACAAAACACAGTGAAAATCACAGCCTGCGCGCCAATGAGCAAATGCGGATGATCACTGACCCAAAACAGATGCGTTGGAAACTCGACCTCCATGTCTTCCATGATCATTTTGAGCCTTGGGATCACGAAAACGATGAGCGTGCTGAACACCACAACCCACGCAGGACTCGCAATAAGGAGCACTGCCACAAGGTAGTGCTGGCCCTGGAACACTTTGTTCACCGCATCTTCAAGTTGCTGTCGGCACGCCCCAATGACCTTGCGAATGTCACCCAGTTCCCTGCCCACGCGAAGAGTCGAAACAATCTGCGGCGGCAGAAAACGCGGCACGCGTTCGAGCGCCTCCCCAAGGCTCATCCCCGACTCGAGCCACGCCGCAAGCATATGAAATCTTATGCCTGGGAGCCGATCGCCGCTTGCCGCTGCCGATTGCACGGTTGTTTCAGGGTTCTGCCCGTTCCTGAGACCGATCTCGATGAGGTCGAGAAACAACCTTGCGCGTTCCTTTCTCCGCAGCGGCAGGCTGAAAAGGTAATAAACAAGGTACGCCAGCGCACCTTCGATGAGCAGCCAAAAGACCCAAACCACAATGTCAGCAATCGAGATTTGCATTTTGGCCCTTGATGATCAATCCGTCATCCGCCCAACATGTTGATAAACATAATAACCGAACGCCCCAACAACGCCGCCTGAAACAGAATCATCGATCCAAGAAAAACCACCGCAACCGGCAGCGCAGCGTACAGGAGCATCTCGGTCCGATGCTTCGCCCGTTCACCAAATATCTCCGCCGCATTGGCAAGCCCATCGGCGATCGATTCGCCACTTTGCCCAACCAGCCATACAAACAAGGGCGGAACTATCGCGCTTCCAGAGGCGAACTCTCCGATCTTCGCCTTTCCGGACGCCATTCGTTCCTGCCATCGATTCAGTTCGCGGCCAAGCCTCGTGCCGCCCTCAAGCCGCGCGAGCAAGGAGAGCGACCTGCCAAGGTCGTTCCCGCCGGCAACAAGAAGTTTCAACGTCGAGGCCAACTGGCTAAGGCTCGACTCACGAAACCCGGGGAGCCGCCATCGGCACCAGTCCCGCCATGCAGGCAGGGAAATCGCCAGAAAAAATAGCGCTGTTAACAGCAGAATGAACAGGAACGGCAAACTCAGCGCCGCCCATGGGCTCAACCTTTCAATGGCGGGTCTGCCGTAACCCTCAAATATATCGGAGAAACCGGCTTGGAATGTTCGCTGGCACACCCCCAAGAGCCAAGCGAGCACAGCCGAAAGAGTAAGGCAACTCACCAACACGATCCCGGGATACACCATCATCGCTTTGAGCTTCAGCCAGATGCTGTGCCGTTGGCGGTAATAGTCGGCCAACAAGAGAAGTGTGGCAGGGAGGTTGTTCGCCTGTGCGCCGATCTGCACGACTTCGATGTAAAGCTGAGGCAGCCGCCGGCGCGGCAGGGCATCGCTGAGCGGCACGCCGTTGGCAAGGTCTGAAGCGAGCGCTTCGAGTTCGGCTTTCAACCCGCTGTCCCGCATGCTTGTGCACAATTGCCGGAGCGCGCCTTCGATCGGCACTCCGCTCTTGAGCATTCCAGCCAATTGCTGGTTGAAGAAACTGAATTCATCAAGGTTCATGGCCAAAAATCCGCTCGAATTCTCTACTATCTGACAAGCCGCGCAAAATAACATCACGTGCGCACTGCTCGAGATTGCGCGCAGGGCTGGCCTTTTCAGGGCCGTCGCTTCTCAAAACGCGTCGTAGCGCCGCATCCACCCGGACCCATTCAACCAACGGGATTCGTCCGCGGTACCCGGTGTTCACGCACTTCACGCAACCGGCGCCTTTGCACTGATTGCACAGTTTCCGCATCAACCGCTGGTTCAGCACCATTTCGACCGATGTAACCACCGCGTACCGGTCGGCGCACATCACCAGCAGCCGCTCAAACACGCCTTTGCACGAACCAGCGTGCAACGTCGAAATCACAAGGTGGCCGGTCAATGCAGCACGAACCGCAAGGGTTGCCGTTTCGTCGTCTCGCATCTCGCCAAGGACAAGCACCTGCGGGTCCTGGCGCAGCAGATGCCGTGCTGCCACTGCAAATGTCAAACCGCGTGCTTCATTGACCTCGGTCTGCATCAGGCCGGGTATGATCTGCTCAACCGGGTCTTCGATGGTTATGATGTGTCGCCCGCCGAGATTCAAAATGTACCGCAGGCAGGCGTAAATGGTGGTTGTCTTGCCGCTGCCGGCAGGCCCGGTCAAGAGAATCAGTCCAGAGTCGCGTCTCAAAACTGACTCGAGCTCGGCCACGAGACCGTTGTCCAGCCCCAGTTCACTCAGCGAGCAAGCCGTTGGCTGCTGAAACAGCCGGATCACAATCTTTTCCCCCGTCACAGTCGGGTAGGTTGCCACACGCACATCGTGCTGAAGGCCGCTGTCAGCACGATCAATTCTCCCGTCCTGCGGCAGAGACTCTTGGTAGGTCTTGAGCCGCGCAAGATACTTGATCCGGCCAAAAACGTGTGCTGCCACTTCTTCTGGCAGCTTTGTAATCGGAGTCATGACGCCGTCGAGCCGAAACGCCACGTCTGCGCCGCTTGAAGTCATCTGGAGATGAATGTCACTGGCACCGGCTTTTTCAGCCTGCGAAAGCAATTCAGCGACAATCTCCGGAGCCGACGGTTGCGGTTTCACACAATTCATTTGACCAGACAACAATTGCCATGTCACGCCCAGCGCGCGGCCTCGAAGCCTAACCCGGAAATCTCACCGGCCAGCTCCCCGGATAAATACATCTGTTCAATCCGGTGAGATTTCCCGGGGCGATTATGTTTCACAGCCCGGTGCAGCCGGAACCAAAGTTGCCTGACGGGCACCGACGCGGTGGCATCGCCGGTTGATGAGCCCTTGGCTGTTGAATGCTCCGCTGTTGAGCGGTCCTTTAAAGTGACCGGATGAGCCGTCTGTCTGGGAACGTTCAATGTACAACGTTCAACTTGCAACGCTCAACGTGCAACGTACAAAGGTGTGACTGCACAATGACTGCTCAATTGAAAAGCCGCCTAAAGGCGGGCCTACAAACCGCGGTGAAACGTAGAGCGCGCCACGCATGTGAATCGGCTGAATTGGAAAGCCGGGTTCGCGCCGCAGTCGAGTTGATAGAACTCGAGCGCAAAGAAAAACTCTTGCTTGATGAGATTATTCAGAAAATAAACACGGGCCTCGGCCTTTCTGGGATTCTCGAGTTCGTGTTTGACTCATTTCAGCCCTTGGTTCCGTATGACAGGATCGGGTTCGCACTTATGGACCCCGACGGACGTGTGTTGCAGACCCGCTGGTCAAAATCGTTGTCCGGAATGGTCAAACTTGGCGTTGGTTATTCGGCTCCGATCGCGAACAGCAGTTTGGATGTTGTGCTCCACACAGGGGTCCCGCGAATCCTCAACGATCTGCCCGGACATCTTCAAAAGAACCCGGCGTCGGAATCAACACGGCTGATTGTTGCTGAGGGGATGCGATCAAGCCTGACCTGCCCACTGGTCGCCAATGGGAAAGCTGTCGGGTTCCTCTTCTTCTCGAGTCGGGCGTTCGACGCCTACCGGCAGGTGCACGTGGAACGGTTCATGCGGATAGCACAAAGACTGTCGCTCATCGTCGAAAAAGGGCGGTGTTACGAGGAAACAGCCCGCACAAACGCAAGATTGGCCATGCTCATGGACGACATGCTTCCCCCGTCGATACATCGCCAGCTTGTTCCGGGAAAAGAAGAACTGCTGGCGGAGTCAATCGATGACGCGACCATTCTGTTTGCCGACCTTGTTGGGTTCTCGAGCTGGTCGTCGCAAATCCCTCCGGAACGGGTTGTCGGGCTCCTCAACAAGCTCTTCAGCAGCTTCGATCGATTGGTCCGCCGCCATGGACTGTGCAAGATTGGAACTCAGGGCGACAGCTACCTTGTCCTCGGAGGCGCACCAATCCGAAGACCAAACCATCTGGAGTCAGCCGCATCTCTTGCCATTGCCATGCAACGTGTGCTGGCCAATATCCGCCAAACCGAGTCACTGCCGCTCACAGCAAGGATCGGAATTCATGCCGGCCCCGTCGTTGCAGGCGTTATCGGCCGATTGGTCCACCGCTACGATGCATGGGGTGCAACGGTAAACATGGCCAGCCGACTCGAGTCCACAGCCCATCCAGGCGCAATCCAGGTTAGTGAACCCGTCTATGCCAGACTGAGGGCCAGGTTCACCCTCGAGGAACGCGGCTGGGTGGACCTCAAAGGATTTGGCCCGCAGCGAACTTACTGGCTTGTTGGACGAAAAAAGCGCGAGCGACCTGGTGGGGCAGCCCAGGTTGTCAGCCCTTGAATAGTGAAAGGTGATAGGTGGTGGATTCCGTGGCGCTTTGACCCGCTGGCATAGGCGGCGCCGCCGAAGTTCTGGCCACAGCTCACCTCCCTTTGAACTTCCGCATGTAAGCCACAAGCTCTTTCACCTCGGCATCCGTCAGTCCTTGGGTCGGCTTCATAATCTGACGCCCAGTCTTCTTGTCTTTATAACCTTGCGTGATCGACTTTGCTATCGCTTCGTCACTGACACTTGCCTGGACCTTCGGATCGGTGTAATCCCGCGCGCCCAGCCTCTGGCCGGCTTTGGTCTTGCCTCGGCCATCTTCGCCGTGGCACTTGGCGCAATGCTGCCGGTAATTGGCACCAGCATCCGCCGAATTGACCACCACCGGTGTGGCAAACAAAAGTCCCAGTCCCAATACACACGCTTTGTTCATTGCCGCAACCCTCAAACTGTCGATGTTCGTTCTTAATGGCACCCATTTCACAGCGCGGCGCGGCCGTAATCAAATGATCCTGCCGAGCGCATGCACACGGAACCGTCAATCGCGCTCCGATGCACCGCGCTGTGTGGGGCGATACCGTCGCCGCAGCAAATATTGAAGTCAGGGCTTGAAGTTGTCGAAATCAAAAGCGTTACATGAACGGGCTGCGCGCAGCGGCTCGAACGATCATTCAGCGGAACTGCCCCGGCAGCCGACACTCCCGCAGAGCATCGAGATTCAGTGCCGGCGAAGAACCAGTCTGTGCTCGATCCGCCGGGTTTGATGGTATTCAAGAGGCGGCAGGTCAGTGATGGTCGGCGACTCTGTTTCGCTGAGTATTTTTCGAGCGAGTTTTTGCAGTTCGGACCACCGATCCCACTCAAGCTGCGGCGCATGCGCAATTTGTCTCAACAAACTCCTCCACTCGATGATTGCGCGGTCGATGTCACCCGGCCCGAGCCAAATTGTGACCCATTCATGCTTGCGGCCGGGGTCGCGGTGGACCGCTGCAACAACCTGCTCGGCGCCCGCACCGTACTTCGGCGGCAGACCGTTCTCCAAATAACCGGGTATTGTCTGCAATCCGTAAGCCTTGTGACACGCGATCGCAAGACGACCGCCGTACCGGTTTTCCTCGCCGGCGAACCTGAACCCCGCGTCAAGGTTCGCCAAATCATAAACCATGTCTTCTATCGGATACTCCGTGTCCTCGAGCGCCGCTGCAATGGCCAGGCCGTCACTTTGAGAAAAAAAGCTCACAATGGTGCCGCGCCGCGTGGGAACACCCGCAGCATCTATCAGCCCCAGCCGCCGCCAGAGAACAGCAGTGCCAGTCGCAGGCGACAAATTCCTGCATTTGTCCACCAAATCGCATTTTGCACAGTCTGGCGGCAACACGGTTTTCTCGCGCGGTTTCCACAAGGCCATTCCGTGCCTGTCCACTGGAACCTTGATGGTCAGTTCGGCAATGCTGACCTGCGCCGATATTCCCTTTGTGGATTCAACGATGCGCACCAGTGGCGTGCGCCGATCTGCCAGACCTTTCTCCAACAACGGCACCAAACGGTCCCGCCACTGCTCAATGGTCACACGGCGACCGTTCCAATTGGTCAAACGCCTCACCCACTTCGCAATGATCAGCTTGCCATCCTCAAGCCGCTCCGCCGCCGTCAACGCTCGGCCATAGATTCGGAGCCCGTCCTTTTCCTCGAGAACAACCAACGTCCCTGTGCCCGCTTTCTCGATTGCAGACGGCTCAGACAACGCAGGGCGAAGTCGGACCTCGCGCGCAGGTGCACGGGCATCTTCCGCTTCCGGGAAAGTCTCCGCTCCGGACACATCATACGATGGAATGAACACCGAACCCAAAGCCACCTCTTCCAACGCAGTCAATTGTTCCCATTCCCCACGGCTGTTCAGAAACTCGCGATACCGTTTGCGCACGTGCCTTGCGCGTTCGGCGTCGGTCCCAAGCCCGCATGGTACAACAGGACTTTTCAGTGATTCTTCCACGCCGAGGTAAATGGGCTTGGTCGTGAACAGCCGTTCTTGAGCCCGCACAGCGGCAAGAAACGGAGACTCGCCTTCTTCGGCGGCGGCGCGCATCAGGGAGAGTAATGCGCCCCAATCCACCATCCCGTTGCGCGTCAAATGCGCCGCGTGCGCATCCAGCAACCGCAACTCGTTCTCGGTGACAATCACGTAGCCGGTCTCGTCTATGCCACGCCGGCCTGCTCTCCCAAACATCTGCAGGATTTCATCCGGGCGAAGCGGTTGTTCCACTTCGTCGCGCCGATATGAATCGCCTGCCAGCGCCACTGAACGAAGCGAAAAGTTGATGCCGGCGGCCAATCCCATTGTCGCAACCACAACCCGAAGCTGCCCGGCCTTGGCAAGCGGCTCGACCACGCCCGCCCTCGCCCCGTAACTCAATCCGCTGTGGTGATAGGCGACACGGCATTTGAGCATCTTGGCAAGGTGCTCCCCAACAAGCTGCTTTTGCGCCGGCGTCAAACGCAACGGGTCAGGGCACGGCAAATAACGGGCAAGCTCCGCCGCAAGCGACTCCGCTGCCTGGCGCCGCGGCGCAAAAACCAGAATCGGTCCCAACCCCTCCGCCAATGCCTTCGCCACCAGCCTCGGCCAATAACCGCGGACCTCGGCCGGCACATGATAGTTGAGCTGGCTTGCATGCACCTCCTCAAGCGGAACTGGCCGTTCTTCATACCGGATGAGAATTGCGTTGCGCCCAATCCGACGCAGCCACTTCACGATGTCTTGCGGGTTTTCAACGCTGCCGCTGAGAAGCAGGAGCTGAGTTCGCGCCGGCGCCAATGCCAGAGCCAGCTCATAGTTCAGGCCGCGGTCCGGATCGGCAATCATCTGATACTCGTCAACCACGAGAAGGTCCGGGCCGTCGCCTCTGATCAAGCGGTTCTTCTGTGTTTCCAGCGTTGCAACCAAAACCGGCGCGTCGAGGTTTTCCGACAAATCGCCGGTGGCAATTCCAACGTTCCATCCGCGTGCGCGCCATTCCGCCAGCTTGTCGTTCGCGAGCGCGCGGGTCGGCACCGTGTAAATGGCTTGGCCGCGGTTCCGGCCTCCGTTTGACCACAATTCGAAAATCAACGTTTTACCGGCGCCTGTCGGCGCCTGGACAACAACATCCTGGCCACTGCGCAGGGCGCTGACGGCCTGCTGCTGCCACAGGTCCGGGACAACAACCTTGTTAAGCTGTGAGGCCGACAGTTGTTCGGCAATCGTTTGCACGGGTCAAAGATAACCGCAATTTGCCATTCTGACATGGCAAAACTTGATCCCGTTCAAGGAGAGGTTGCCATGACCGCTCGAATTCATTATGATGCCAATGCAACGTGTTAACATCGAAATGAATAGAATGCTGTTCCATCTGTTCGTCTCTGTTGCAGTCCTCGCAGCACCAGTCGTCAGCGCCCAACTGCCAAAGCTGCGCGTAAGCCAGAACCACCGATTCCTCGTAAGAGAAGACGGCAAACCGTTCTTCTGGCTGGGGGACACCGCATGGGAGCTGTTCCACAGGCTCAACCGCGAGGAAGCAACTCAATACCTTGATAATCGCGCGCGGCTCGGATTCACCGTCGTTCAAGCTGTCGCCCTTGCCGAACTGGACGGACTCAATGCGCCAAACCCTTACGGACATCGCCCGCTCATCGATAACGATCCGACACGGCCAGATGTGAAAGCCGGGCCGGAAAATGATTACTGGGATCATGTTGATTTCATCGTCGCCGAAGCAAACAAACGCGGCATCTACATCGCTTTCCTCCCCACATGGGGAGATAAATGGAACAAGAAATGGGGGACAGGCCCCGAGATTTTCACGCCGGCAAACGCCATGACCTACGGTGAATGGCTGGGCCGACGCTATCGTGACGCAGGCATCGTCTGGGTGCTCGGAGGCGATCGACCCGTCGAAAACGACACGCACAAGGAAATAATCCGCGCGATGGCGCGCGGCCTGCGTGCAGGTGACGGCGGCAGCCACCTTCTGACTTTGCATCCAACAGGCGGACAGAGTTCTGCACAGTACTTTCACAATGAAGACTGGCTCGACTTCAACATGCGCCAGAACGGGCACGTCGCCGAATACACAGGCCGATACGACCAGACACGCACAGATTATGATCGCACCCCGGCCAAACCTGTGCTCGATGGCGAGCCCATTTACGAGGATCATCCGGTCTCGTTCGACCCGAAAAAGCTCGGGCATTCAATCGCTGCCGATGTGCGTCGGCCGCTTTACTGGGACTTGTTCAATGGCGCGTTTGGCCACACATACGGTCATCATTCGGTTTGGCAGATGTGGGCGCCACCTCGCAACCCCATCAACAGCCCGTTGATGCCATGGTCTGCAGCAATCGATCAACCCGGCGCAGCCCAAATGCAGTTCGGCCGCCGGTTGCTCGAGTCAAGGCCGTTCCTGACACGCATCCCGGACCAGTCGATAATCGTGACAGATCGCGTGCCCACCTCGGTGCCTGGCGCGGGCCGGTACGCGTTTGTCGCAACTCGTGATTCGGACGGGACCTACGCGCTGGTCTATGCGCCGGTGGGCAGAACCTTCAAAGTGCGCATGACAACCATCAATGGACCCAAAGTCAAAGCATGGTGGTACAACCCACGCACCGGTGAAGCCTCGGCGATCGGCGACTTCCCCAATTCAGGCGAACGCGAGTTTGCCCCGCCCAACAACGGCGAGATGCTCGATTGGGTTCTGGTTCTGGACGACGCATCAAAGCAATATCCCCCACCCGGCGCCACACTCTAACCCGGAAATCTCACCGGCCACCCTCTCCGATTCACCAGTGCCTTCACCCCGGTGAGATTTCCGGGACCCGCATATCTCCCAGCCCGGCGTAGCCGGAACCAAAGTTGCCCAACGGGCAACACTCCGGCTCTTGCACCCCCGGACCTTCAGCCACGCCGGGCTGGGAAATATGTGGGCTAAACGCCCGCCACACGGCAGGATGGGCAATCCGCCACTTTCCGCGTGCGCGCAAACGCAAGGCGTCGATTCCTCTCGGCAGACCAACCAGTGCACGTCCGGCGTAATCAACTCCCAACCCGCCGCGCTCAACCTGATCATGCTTGAACGAAGGTGCCAGACTGCTACCATTCCGCCCAGTGAAAACGAGGCAAGTCCTGCCGATTGTTTTGATGATCGTTTTTGCGCTGACACGGATTCCGGGCGTATTGCCGGAGAACTTCAGCGCGGTTTACGGTTTGTTGTTTTGTTGCGGCGTGTACATGACCGGGCGGATGGCATGGTGGCTCCCGCTGGCAACCATGGCTGTCACCGATATCGGATTGAATCTTTATTATCAACTGGCATTGGATGTCGATGCATTCAAGCCTTACCTGCTGTTCAACTACGCCGCGTATGTGGTCCTGATCTGGCTGGGGCGCAGGTTCACCGCCAGAGCGTCGTGGCTTGCCCTCCTCAGCGGAGGAATCATGGGGGCAATCCTCTTTTATCTGATCACAAACACAGCGGCATGGTTCTTTAATCCCTTCGGCAATCCTGAGTACACCAAAGACCTCACGGGATGGATCATCGCGCTCACCCGCGGTACAGCCGGTTACCCGGCAACCGTCGAGTTCTTTCGCAATACACTGCTCAGCGGAGGTCTGTTCACGGGCCTGTTCGCCGGCGCGATGAAACTCTTCGCTGCTTCGGAGGAACAGGAAAGCGAAGAGGAAGAGCCCGCCGAAGAACCGGCCGAATCGCCCGCACCTGAACCGACCGACGCGAAGGGCTGATCGATCCAGCCCGGCAACACCGCCTCACGGGCAAAGCCCAAACGCACATGAGCAATCAACGTTCATTGGGGCTGATTGCTGATACGCACGGTTTTGTGGACCCGCGGATTCCGGCCATTTTCTCCGGCGTCGGCCACATCCTCCACGCAGGTGACGTGGGCCCAGAATCGGTCCTTGTCGAATTGCAGCGTCTGGCGCCAACAACAGCAGTCATCGGCAATACGGACAACTTGTTAACCCTGCCACACTGCATTGTCATTGATCTTTTTGGCCGCCTCTTTCTGCTTCAGCACATCGTCGATCCCCTGCATCCCACCCCTCAATTCTCACAATGCATCGAGAACGCGCAGCCCGACATCGTCGTTTTTGGGCACACACATCGCCCGTTCATTGACTGGGTCAATGGCAGACTTTATGTCAACCCGGGTTCGGCCGGAAAACGCCGCTGGGACACCCAAAGGTCTGTTGCCGTCTTGCACATGCTGGATGAAGGACCGCACGTGGAATTTCACACCTTGCCGGACTGACATTCTCAGCCCGGAAATCTCACGAGATGCTCGGGACAACCGGTCGCTGTCGGAGTTCCGCGTTTGCGCGGAAATGAGTGTTTCGTCCGCCCAACAAG
>JARYMD010000410.1 GCA_029907285.1 Verrucomicrobiota bacterium
AAACAACGAGCCTGGCACTTTATCCAACTCGCTTCAGAAGATCGTGCTGTTGTGACCGCCTCTCAAATAACGTGTCTGGCACTTTATTTGTGGCAAACAAATAACGTGCCTGGCACGATATCGGCATCTGGGGGTAACAATGTGCCTGGCACCATATCAGCAGGCGAGAGGTCCCCCAACAGACTTCACCAGTTGCCGATTGGAACAATGAACAATCTACGGGCCGTGCCGCAATCCGGGGGTAACACCGCAAACAACCAGCCTGTCACTCTATCTTTATCTGCGCCACTTGAGTGTTCATGCGAATCTTGGTGGGGGCGCTTTGACGAAAGCCGTTTCGCGCAGGTAAATCGGTTCCAGAGACGCAGCCGAGGTTTCAATGGGCATCTTGGCGGCCAGGAAACCGACGGTTGCTGCCACAGGGAATGCTTCGCGGACACCTGGCAGGCGATCGGGGAGGTCGGGCCCGAACACGTTTTTGGCGCTCTTCAAACACTGCTCGATGTCGGCGGCTTTGACCAGGCGTAGCGTGCCAACGACTCTGGCAACGCCCGACTCGACCATGTAGTCTGCGCGATAGAACTCGCCGCGTTGCGCGTCGATAGCCACGGCAAAAGGCTCTTGTTGTCCCTTCAAGGCGATCATTGCCGCCAGCGCATCGGCACTACTGACGCCAATCAGCCTCACTTGTCTGGCGACAGACCAGCCTTGGGCGATTGCTATTGCGACACGGACGCCGTGGTAGCTTCCGGGTCCGAGGCCGACGGCGATTGCATCCACCTCCTCGCGTTTCCAAGCCGCGTTTTTCAAGACCGTTGAGATGAGTTGAAATGCTCTCGTGCCCTTGCTGCCAGCATCTGAAACAGTTGCGACCACAGTCGGTTGTTCACCCGGTTCGGCCTTGACCGCGGCAACGCTTCGCATTCGGGACGAAAACTCAAGTGCAAGAATCTTCATACATTATGCGCCGTGCGTTTTCGTTCAGGACCTCGATGACCACACGCCTGAGGCGATGTCCGGGGCTCGTGGGCACTGGCCCTCTTTCGGCGGCCGGCCAATGATCGAACCATTCGATCACCGTTACGCCTTCGGGTGAAAACAGGTATTGGTCAAGGCCCGCGCTCTCAAATTGGTCGATGGTTTCAACGCGGTAAAGGTCCAAATGAAAAAGCGGCCATCTGCCGCCGGTGTACTCATGCACGAGGGTGAAAGTCGGCGAACGAACGCGTGATTTCACACCCAATCCTTGCGCTATCCCCCGGACAAGGCGTGTTTTGCCGGCGCCCAAGGGGCCGGTCAGCCCAAACACCCAGCCGGGCCCGGCCGCCTTACCCCACTCGAGTCCCAACGCCACAGTGTCGGCTTCGCTATTCGAAATGAATGTAACCATGCTCTTCCAAGGGGCGCGTTCCCCGGCGGTCGCGGATCCGCAAGCCGTGTTCAGGGGTGATTTTTCCGATGCAACTGAGCTTTAATTCGGGGAATTCAGCTTTCCAAGCATCCAGAAGCGGCACAGCGTCAGATGGCAGAACGGTGAATAGCAACTCGAAGTCTTCGCCTTCGGTCAGAGCCGCCGCCAGGGGAGCCAGTTTGATGTCGCTGGTTTGTCTTGTGCGCGTTCGGGCGGCATCGCTGACAGGGATGGCGTCTGCAAGCAATTCGGCTCCAACGCGGCTGGCATCGAGAAGATGTCGAAGGTCGGTTGCCAACCCATCGCTCAAATCGATCATTGCGTGCACGGTGCCTCTTGCCGCGAGCCACTGCCCCTGCCGCAATCGCGGTTCAAACTCGAGATGTTTCCCTGCCATGGACCCGCCAAGCGTGCCTGAGACAAAAATTGCGTCGCCGGGTTGTGCGCCCGACCTGAGAATGCAGGCCGACTTTGGAACCGCGCCCAAAACAGCGACAGAGACAAACACGCGCTCCGGGCTTGCAGTGGTTTCGCCCCCAACGATCGCCACGTCATAGCGCCGCGCAAGGTTCGCCATGCCTTCATAAATCGATCGAACACGCCCGAAATCAAAGCCGGCCGGCAAGCCGATGGTCACAAGCGCGCATAAAGGTGCGCCGCCCATGGCAGCAACATCGCTGAGGCACCGGCCCAGAGCCTTGTGGCCAACCGCCGACCCGGCAGCGTCTGCGGTGAAATGGATGCCTTCGACAACTGCATCCGTCTTCAACAGCAAGTGTTTGTCCGGCAAACCCACGTCCACCACCGCACAATCGTCGCCCGCGCCCGTTATAACCGCGCTGTTTGTGGGCAACAGGGGGATCAGATTTCGAATGAGTTCGAGTTCGTTCATGCCGGTCCGGGCTCAAAAATGTGAGTTGCCAATTATCATCCATGCAAAGTTGACCCCGTTAAACAGTGCATGTGCGAAAATCGGCGCAACAAGGCTCTCCGTCCGCTGGTATAACCAGACCATGACTGCTCCCACGGCGAACAGGGAAAGGAACGTCACAAGGTTCACGTGAACCGCGGCAAACAACAATGACGTTCCTATCCACGCCAGACGGGGGAACCCGGCCTGTTTCACTGCGGAGAACAGTATGCCGCGGAACACCAGCTCTTCCCATGCCGGCGCAAGCAGGATCGCCGTCACGCCCAGCAAAATGTATTGGTCCCAACTTTGTGCAGATTCAAGCGCCTTCACCATCGTCTGCAATTCAGGCGTGAGAACCCAGAACTCCATCACCTTGCGCGACAGCCACAGCAGCCCCAGAGAAACTGGCAGAACAAACAAGACCGACCCAATCGCCAGCAGCACGTTCCGCCCAATGCCGCGCGTCGCAGAACCAAAGGCCTCGGCCCACGTCATGTTGTTTTTCTTCAAAAAATGCCCTACCAGAAAGAAAGTGATTACTTGGAAAACTGGGGTAAACCCCACCTGCAACCATACCTGCCGAGCTTCCGTAGCGCGGTCGGACAAATCGGTTCTTGCCAGTTCCTCCGGATACGCGTCCTCCAACAAAAGCCTGTTCAACCTTCTCGACTGCAATCGGCCGGTTCGGCTGTCCAGCGACCTTTTGGTTTCGGACCTCAATTGTATTCCTGAAAAGCGCGCTTCCTCGTAAATGAGCGGCCCGCCGATGATCTTGTTCAGCTCCTCCACCAACAGCGGTTTCAAAGCGTCAACATCTCCCGGGCCGCCTTTGAATTGATCGATCCCGCTCCTGCATTTTGCAGAAAGCCGCTCGACCAGATACGCCGACACGTCATCAGAGCGCGATTTGAGTCTGGACACCAACTTCCCAAAGTCTTTCAAGTCGCGTTCTGAAACCATCAACGGACCTGCAAGCCATTGATCCACCAAAGACGCCACCAAACCAACCGACCCGAGCGCAATGAACAGGCTCATCAGCAACCAAATCAATGATTCGGCTTTCCACGGTTTGGACGGCAACATCGGAGCGTTACCCTAAGCGGACGGCCAGACTCTTGCCATTGAAAAATGGTTAGCCTGCATCTTCCACAGCCTGAATGGCCCGCGAGGCGGGTGTCTTCACAAGGCCAGATCATCATATTGAAAAGCCCTTCACATTGCCGAAGATTCTCAGGCTGCGAGTTTGGTCAGTTTCTCCGTATCTGCTTCTCTGCCCGCCTTTAATGCGGTCACCACGGTGCGGCCTTTGGAAAACGGAAACAGAGTGCCAGGCACTTTGTTTGCAGTGTGGACCCAAATAAAGTGCCAGGCACTTTGTTTGTGCACGAAACCCTGCAGCCAGGTAGGGCGCGCCGTCCCCGGCGCGCCGAATGCATCAGCAGATGCTCTGATTCCGGCTCGCTGGGACAGCGAGCCCGACCGTGCATGA
>JARYMD010000411.1 GCA_029907285.1 Verrucomicrobiota bacterium
GTTTCTGCCTGGGACTTGGCGTGACAAGATTGGCTTTGATGGCTTTTTTCCACAGCTTTTGGGCGCGTTCGAGCGCGGGAAGGTATCGGGGAATTCCGTCAAGCGCGGACGTCTGCGTTTTCCCTTGAGACTCTTTCTCTGCGGCTTTGAGGCGGTCCCACTGGGCAAGAACTGCGTTGTCGGACCGTATTTTGCGGCTGCCGAACACATGCGGATGACGGAAAATGAGTTTTTTCACAAGGCGACGCGCCACGGCATGGAAATCGAAAGCGCCGCGTTCACTTGCGATCTGGCTGTGCAACACTACATGAAGGAGCACGTCACCGAGCTCTTCTTCAAGGCTCTCATCATCGTTGGCGTCGATTGAATCAAGGACCTCGTAGGCTTCCTCGATCAGGTGGTGTCTGAGGGACTTGTGAGTTTGCTGCCGGTCCCACGGACATCCCTTTGGTCCACGCAAACGCCGCACTACATCCAGAAGTTCATCGATGGGGCGTGGTTTCATAGAATTACCAGGTTATCACGGTGTATCAGCTCGGTTGGACATGGCTTGCCTTCTGCGATGTCAGCGGCACTGCATGCGACTATGCCCCTTGCAAATTCAGTCCCATCAGCGTCGCACACGCGCACAACATCGCCTTCGGCGAAATCGCCTTCGCATCTGAGGACACCGGGCTGAAGGAGGCTCTTGCCGCTTTCGCGCAAAGCGCGCTTGGCGCCGTCGTCCACAACAAGCGTGCCTTTTGGATGATGGAAAAAGGCGATCCAGCGTTTTCTGCCCGTGAGTTTCTTTGGCTGCGGAACAAACAGTGTTCCTTCGGGTTCGCCGTTCATGATCCGGGCGAGGACATCCTGTTTCTTTCCTGACGCTATGACCATGGGGATGCCGGCGCGCGTGACGATTTTTGCTGCTTCGATCTTGGAAATCATGCCGCCGACGGCTGTCGGGCTCGATGTGCTCCGGGCAAGGCGTTCGACGGTCAGATCGATTTTCGCCACGGTGTTGATGAGTTTTGCTTCGGGGGTGCCGTATTTTTGGTACAGGCCATCTGCGGTGGTGAGAATGACGAGCAAATCGGCCGGCAAAAGACAAGCCACGAGCGCGGACAACCTGTCATTGTCACCCACCTTTATTTCCGTGAACGACACTGCATCGTTCTCGTTGATTATCGGGAGTATGCCGCGTTCGAGGAGGGTCACGAGGGTGTTTCTGGCATTGAGATGGCGCTCGTGATGTTCAAGATCATCGTGAGTCAGAAGCACCTGCGCAACATGCACGCCGAGCTTGCCAAAGATTTCGTCGTAAGTGGCCATCAGACGCGATTGTCCGACGGCGGCGCACGCCTGCAATTCGGCGAGCTTTGTGGGGCGATGATCGTAACCAAGAACGCCCATGCCGGCGCCGACCGCGCCAGATGTTACCAGCAAAACCTCTTTGCCTGTTCGGCGGAGGCTGGCGAGCTGAGCCGCCAACTGCACCATTTGGAGAAAATCGGGCTGTTTCCGGCTGTCGGTCAGGACACCGGTGCCGACTTTCACAACCACGCGATTGATGTTCATCAACAAACTCGAGCGCACGGACACATCTCACCCAAAAGACCGCGCTCCTTAAAGCTCAAATTGTCATGGCGAGCCTGCGCTTCTGATGTGCCACGCCAGCGGTGCCGAAGATGAATGCTTGCCAGACGCATGTGTATCGCGATAAGAAACCGGATGTGGCGCTGTCGCAGCGGAAAGCGGCACGCCGCATGAAACCATCGTTATGCTCGCTGCACAGACAGAAAACAGCAACCGTCCGCCGCGAAAGATCGTGGAAGTGGCGCGTGAAATCGGGTTGGACACGGACCGGATTTTGCCTCACGGGCACTACATCGCGAAAATCCCCGTTGACGAACTCGAACAGCGGAAGGACAAGCCAGATGGGCAGCTCATTCTTGTGAGTGCGATGACGCCGACGCCCCGGGGCGAGGGCAAGACCACAACGACCATTGGTTTGGCGGACGCCATAAGACGGTTGGGGCATCGAGCGATGTTTTGCCTGCGTGAACCTTCGCTTGGCCCGTATTTCGGAATCAAGGGGGGCGGCACCGGCTCGGGCCGGTCGCAGGTCGTCCCGGCGGAAGACATCAATCTGCATTTCGTCGGCGACATGTACGCGGTTGAAAAAGCCAACAATCTGCTGTGCGCGATGGTCGATAACCACCTGCAACACGGCAATGAGCTTGGCATTGACCCGAGACGAATTGTTCTGCGGCGTGTGATAGACCTCAATGAACGTTCGCTGCGCGATATCATCATCGGGTTGGGCGGGCCAAAACACGGCGTGCCGCGCCGAGACGGCTTCAACATCACCCCGGCTTCGGAAGTAATGGCGATGCTCTGTCTTGCGGAGGATTACGCGGACCTCGGGCGCCGAATGGCGCGGATGGTTGTGGGGTTTACGTACAAGGGCGAGCCGGTGTCAGCCGATGCTGTGCAGGCGGTGGGTGCAATGCAGGTGCTGCTAAGGGATGCCATTCATCCGAACCTTGTACAGTCGCTGGAAGGAACGCCTGCGTTTGTTCATGGCGGCCCATTTGCAAACATTGCGCAGGGAACAAACACGGCCATTGCAACGCGGATGGCGCTGAAGCTGGCCGATTATGTTGTGACCGAAGCCGGGTTCGCGACCGAACTGGGCGCGGAGAAATTCTTTCACATCAAGTGCAGGACTGCAGGGCTTGCGCCTGCAGCAGTCGTGATCGTGGCAACGGCAAAGGCAATCGCTTACCACGGAGGATTCCGCGAAACGGGCGGACTGGGCAACCTTGCGAAGCACATCGAGAACATCAGGTTGTTCGGCTTGGAACCGGTCGTGGCCGTGAACCGGTTTGCCGATGACAATCCGTCCGACCTTAAGAGAATAGTCAGGTTCTGTGAGAAATGCGGAACGGAGGCTGTCCTTGCGGAACACCATTCGCTGGGCGGGCAAGGCGCTGTGGGGCTGGCTGAGGCGGTCCTTCGCGTTGTGCACAGCAAGAAGCGGCATTCGCCGCGGTATCTGTACCCGCTCGACTGGCCGCTCGAGAAGAAACTGGACGTGTTGGTGCGGAAGCTCTACGGGGCTGACGGAGTCGAGCTGGACAGGAACGCAAGAAGCGACTTGGAGCTGCTCAACAAACATGGTTTTTCCAGTTTGCCAGTGTGCGTTGCCAAGACACCTTTGTCGCTCTCTGACGACCCGTCGCGTCGCGGCCGGCCAAGCGGATTTCGTGTCAGCGTGAGCGAGTTTAGAATCTCTGCGGGTGCGGGATTTGTCGTGGCCATTTGCGGCAACATCGTGACAATGCCAGGTCTTCCCAAAGTGCCCGCTGCAGCGCGGATCAAGGTTCTGCCTGATGGCCGCGCGGTGGGCTTGAGCTAACGTGCATTTTTCCGCGGCCCGGCGCAGCCGGAACCAGAGGAGCCTGAGGTATGGCTTGTTGGTTTGATACGTGATACGTGATACGTGATGCGTGATGCGTGACTGGTATTGTGCTGGGATCGCAGTTTGGGTGCTAACCCGGAAATCTCACCGGCCAAGCCCTCGGATTCACCCATGCTTTCGCTTCGGTGAGATTTCCGGGCCCGCATATTCCTTGATCTCTTGAAGACACCCGCTTCGCAGACTGCTTAGGGTATATTGTGATACTGAAGAGTCATTCATATTTGCGAAGATTTCCACGCCGCGAGTCTGGTCAATTCCTGCGTATCTGATTCTCTGGCAGCCGGTAAGGTGGTCACAACGGCGCTGCCATCGGGGGTGAGTCGGATAAAGTGA
>JARYMD010000412.1 GCA_029907285.1 Verrucomicrobiota bacterium
AGTCTCTGCCCGCCAGGCAACTTTGGTTCCGGCTACGCCGGGCTGCGAAATATGCGGGCTCCCGGAAATCTCACCGGGGTGAAGGCAGCGGTGAATCCGAGGGGGTGGCCGGTGAGATTTCCGGGCTAGGTGTGCGCAACAAAGTGCTCGGCGCTTTATCTTCGTTCCTTGCCAATTGACGTGGTATTTGTTGACCCTGGCTCCTTATGGTGCGAATATGTGCATGTTGCGAACGGTTTGCCGCGTTCGCAAACGAAAGCCAAGGGTTCGATGGCGAGTGCCATCGAAGGAAGGCATGGATGGTCGGGCCGCCATCCGGAGAATTGAGTTGTTCTGGTGATTGCGGTAATGCGCGAGCCATACGGCGAGGTCAGCCCCAAATAGGACTGCAAGCGAGTGATGTTGATGGCTTGCATTCCCGGTGCCAGCGCAATTCGAAACCGGAAGTGGTGTGCCTGATGAACAAAGCCGTTTCGATACAGTTGCTCTGTTACAGTCTGCTGCTGGTTGTGCTTGGCCTGTTTGCGAACAGTCTTGCGGCAGAGCCGACGCGTCCGACCCTTTATGCCGGGGTGGGGGGAGGAGTTGTTTGCGCTGGATGGGCGGTGTGGGCGCTTGCGGGCAAGTGCGGCAAGATTCTGCCTGTGCTGACATTGGTGCCAGTTAGTTTTGTGCTCCTGTCGCAAATGGTCAATATGTGGGCCGACGAAGCCCGGAAAGGACCAGATTACCAGAAGGCGTCGATAGTAATCACGGTTCTTTTTGCGGTTTCGATTGCAATGCTGATACGAGTTGCCTATTCTGGTCTGAACATTACTCAGGGAAGCATTGGCGCGGGCGGGAACGCGCCGCCAAGAGGCTCGACAACGTCGCTGTCAGGGCCGGAAAGAAAACAGAGGAACGCCTGACCGGTGTGGCAAGAGAAAGCGGGGTGCATGGCACCAATGCGATGTGCGGAAGTGACCGTTCAGTTGTTGTTGCACTGGGCCGGGTGCACAACACGGGGTGAACAACAGTTATCCAAACAAATCCAAACAAGAAGCGAGAACATGTCGGATTTCTATCAGACTGGCGCGATTGCGACCTTGCATCGCTTGGGGAAGCCAAATGTGCTGAGGCTGGAAAGCGAGTTGCTGGAGTTCGCAGATGAGACTCCGATAGCGTTGGTTCTGCCGTGCCACGTAAAAGAGCTGGGCTCAAGGGCATTGCGGTTGATAGTCCGAGAGCTGAAGAATGTCACATATCTGAAGCAGGTAGTGATTGGGATAGACGGCGCAAACCGTCCGACAGAATTTCAGAGGGCGCGGGCATTTTTCAATCAGTTGCCCCAACCCCATGCACTTGTTTGGAATGACGGACCGCGGCTGAGGCGATTGTATCAGCAACTGGAGGAGGCGGAACTCAGCGCCGGTCAGGCCGGGAAAGGCCGGAACGTCTGGATATGTTTCGGTTACGTGCTGGCAAGCCAGCGGGCCCGGATGGTTGCTGTCCACGACTGCGACATCATCACTTACAATCGCGAGCTGCTTGCGAGGCTTTGCTATCCAGTGGCGCATCCGAGCCTCGCGTTTGACTTTTGCAAAGGGTACTATGCGCGGGTCTCAGACAAGCTGAACGGGCGAGTGATGCGCCTTATGGTGACGCCAATGTTGCGGGCGCTGAAAACGATTCTGGGCACGCATCCATTTCTTGTTTACATGGACACGTTTCGTTATCCGCTGGCAGGCGAGTTTTCGCTGGACATTGATCTTGTGCGCCGACTGCGGATTCCCTACGACTGGGCGCTCGAAGTGGGTGTGTTGTCGGAGGTGTTCAGAAATGTCGCCCCACGCGCAATCTGCCAGTCGGAACTCTGTGAGAACTACGACCACAAACACCAGGAACTTTCGCCTCGGGACCCGGAAAGAGGCCTGAACAAAATGGCAACGGATATTTCCAAGTCACTGTTCCGGCGGATGGCCGCTGAAGGGATCAAGCTTGATTCCGGTCTGTTGAACACTTTGTTGAGCGCATATGTGCGCCAGGCTGAGGATACTCTGAGGTTTTATTCGGCCGATTCTGCAATAAACGGCCTGCATTTTCCAAGGCACGAAGAGGAAAAGGCGGTCACAACCTTCGTCCGCAGCATTCAGATGGCGGGCAAATCGTTCCTCGAGGACCCGCTGTGGTCGCCGTTGATCTCCAACTGGAACAGGGTGGAGTCGGCGTTGCCGAATTTCCTCGATGAACTCCAGAAAGCTGTGGAGTTGGACAACGCGTGAGGTTTTGAGAACCGGCAATTTTGGTTTGCCTGCCGCTCAGAGCGGGCTTGAAGGCAGAGCGCAGGATGACATAGTGTAACTTCAAATCTGGCACAAGTCGTGGATATGCGAACACAGCATGGCGCAGGTCCAACGGAGCGGGTTTCCCGAGACAACTGTGCAGGGTGCAGAAGCGCTGTTGTGTCGCACTGCCCTGTGGAAGGCGGCTTCTTTTCCGGCCGGTTCTGGATCGCGTGCCGGACGTTGGCGTTTGGGGCATTGGTTGGGCTTGGATGTCTGATCCTTTGCGGCGATGGAGCCACGGCTGCCGCATTTGCAGCCTTGTTCGTCAGCGCCACAGTGGTTCAGCCCGGGGGAGAGCGACGCGTAAAGGTGAGCATCGAGCGCGATTCGGAGGGCAAACCAAAGAGATTCGTCCTGTCAGTGGACCGAGAATCGGTTCGGGTTGAACCCGGAAACACATGGGTTCAGACAGACCATTTCAAGTGGGTAACGCGGGGACTGATGGATGCACCGCAGTCATTCCGGGTTTTCCCTGATGGGGGAGTCGAGATCAACGGAGAGAAAATTGGTTTGGCGGACCCGGACGCGTGCAGCCGTTTCGAGACCGAAATAAACAAGCGGTTTGCCGCTGCCACGGCCGAACACAAACCTGCCGCACCAAAACAAGCGGCGGTTCCAACGCGTCCTGTTTCCGACAAGGTCCAGTTCAGGGTGAAACTGGATCATCTCGGGCACATGACGATTGAATGCTTCAGAGGCGAAGAAAAGGTGGAGACCGGATTGCGCGGGCTGTCAGGACTGATTGAAAACGACCTGATGCTCAAGCCACAGACGATGCATGTGCATCCTTTGCAGCAATGGATAGAACTGGACGGGGTGAGATTCGAGTGCAACGAAGCGGGCGCGCGCGCACTCGAGACAGCCCTGAACGAACGTTACGCGCCGAAACTGACATCGCATCATGCCGCTATCGAAATCCGAGAGAATCCGGCGGCTGCGACCGGATTTGACATTCGGTTTTTCATCACGAGGGCCGGCGCAAAGTTCGAGGTCAAGGGCCATCTGTGCCAGGAACACCTTGATTTGTTGCAGGACCAATCGCGGTGCGATTTGCTGAAACCGGGGATCGTGATCAAGCTCACGCCGCCAAATCTCATCATACGATGCAAGAAACCCGACGGCGGGGAGGAGCCGATGCCGGAGTTTCCGGACATTCATTACAGAAAAATCACGGCCCGCCAGCTCGAGCAGATTCTGAACCATCCCTTGATACGCCGTGGCGGCACGACGGTTTCTGATGACACTGAAACAGCAGAGATGCCGCTCGAGTTTGTGTCACTCCGCATTTGCAAGAACCCCGCTACGCGCCCGTTCCTTTGTCTCGAGTGCGTGCCGGCGCACGGTGAGAATCCTGTGCAACGTGCGCTTACCCATCACAATGTGGCAGACCTTCAAGCTGCCGGAGTGTTCCGCTCGAATTATGAAGTGTCCCTGTCCTTGGACAACCATACGCTTTCGATTCTAGA
>JARYMD010000413.1 GCA_029907285.1 Verrucomicrobiota bacterium
AGACTTTCTTTGCAGGTGCGATGGAAACCGCAACGGCACCGGGGGCGCGGCCGTCTCGGCCGCATCAATCCGACGACCGATCGCACACGAGTTTCGATCACGCGAATCCGGCGGCCCAAGATTCCCCGGAACCTCAAGTCCTCGGCAATTTCCAACCTATCTTGCATCTGAGGAAACTCCGGCCCTCGAAACGCCGAAATCCGCCGACTGATCCCGCAGAGCGGGACGGCTACGGGTGAGTATTTCTGTGACTGTAGCTGTCCCGCTTTGCGGGATCAGTCCGCGGGAGTCTTTCGGTTCAGCAACAAGTCTGCCGCCGACTGACGTCGTCGGCTACGGGGAGACAAATTGACAAATTGATTGTTTGTCACGCATGGTTTGGTCAAAACCGGGGCGCGCTGTTCCCCCGCAAGCCGAAAAAGACAAGCGAAATGACATCATGACCAAGAACATGGGCGGAGTTTCCGCGGTCAACGAAGAAAGTGCGGCTCGGCTGGCGGCTGTTGAGCCGGCATTTTGTGCTCTTCTCCAGCGGATCGGCCCGCTCGAATTGAAGCCGCGTCGTTTGCCGCCTTTCCAAGCGCTGGTCCATGCTGTGATCTTTCAGCAGTTGAGCGGGCGGGTTGCAAACGTGATCTGGCACAGATTCCCCGCGCTGTTCCCCGGACGAAAGTTTCCATCACCTGCGGAAGTCCTGTCTGCAGGGCCGGCTGTGCTCCGAAAAGCGGGCATTTCCCGTGTAAAATGCTCTTATATCATCAGTATTGCGGAGCAAGCCTTGGCCGGGAATGTGCCGTCACTGAGTGAGTGTGACAAGCTTTCCGATGCGGAGATAATCTCGCGTCTGACGCTGTTAAATGGAGTGGGCCGGTGGACTGCTGAGATGTTCTTGATATTCAATCTTGGCAGGCCGGACGTATTGCCGGTGCACGATTTTGGAGTGCGCCGCGGTTTTGCAGTCGCTTTTCGCAAACGGGTTCTCCCCTTGCCCGCACGACTTGCCCGTGTCGGTGCGCGTTGGGCGCCCTACAGAACAACGGCGGCACTTTACCTGTGGCGCGCGGCCGATTCCAACGGCGGCGTGGGATGGCAATCAAGCCGGGCGGGCTAATCTGGGTGTTCTATTGTCTCTTCTTGTCCCAGCCCTGATCCTTTATCAATTGTTCGATGGCATTCTTTGGGCCGAAAGCCGCGGGCAAGATGCCGTGCCTTGTCAGGTATTTGAACACTTCAGAAAGGTTACGGACTTCGTCTCGCTTGCCTGCGAGTTTGTCGGGCGCGAGCCTCTTCAATCCTTCCACGTACTCGGCGGCCATGCGCTCTGATTTTTGCATGGCGGTCTCATCTTTCTCGTAAACCAGGGATTCCATGAGCCGGAGCATGCCCGGCAACGGGTTGTCCGGGCTGACAAGCTGTTCAACATCTTTGCGAATTGCAGCGGCGATCTCCTTTCGTTTGGCCATGGTGGCTTCAGTAGCGAGCCAGCCGTCGGTTCCACCTTCAGCGGGTCTGGGTGGGAGTTCTCTGTACCAAATATTGCGGAAACGGACCGGATCCCCATGATCTTGGAGGCTCAACGGGCCTTTTGCTGGGAACGGTCCGGGGCGAGAACGTCCCATGTGCCCGCCAGGGCCTTCGATCATCGTGTGATCTTGCACCAAGACACCGTTCATGAAAACGGTCACGTAGCCGGGGTCCACCGGTTTGCCGTCCCTGTAAATCGGGCGCCGGAAGACAATGTCATAGACTTGGAATTCTCCGGGCGGCCGGAGCGGCAGTGCCAGGGGCGGGTTCACGCCGTAATAGGCGCCGGCGTGTCCGTCGGCATACGTGACGTTGTGGTATGAGTCGAGAACCTGAATCTCCAGCATTCCCATCAGGAAAACGCCGCTGTTGCCACGCCCTTGGCCTTCGCCTTTTGGATTTGCCGGGGCAGCCCATTCTATGTGCAACTGGCAATCGCCAAATCTCTCTTTTGTCCTGATTTCGCCGGTGCCGGGAACAACCTCCATGTAGCCGTCTTTCACAACCCACTTTGCAGGCTGGCCTTTGGAAGTCTCCCACTTGGACAGGTCCGTGCCATCGAAAAGTATGATGGCGTCGGAGGGCGGTTTGCCGGGGTGTTCTTGGGAGCTGAAAGTTCCGGGTGTTAGCGTAATCGGTTGCGGCCGGTTTCCATCGTGCACAGCCCAAGGATGATGATCATCGGGAGGGTCACCGTAAAACCTTGGGCCTGTCTGAGCAGCCAGATTTGTTGGCAAAACACAGAAACCGCAAATGACCGCTGCAAATGCAAAAGTATTCATGGGCTTCACATTGCCCCGCCCGGGTAAATCCAGTCAATTGCAGATATGCGGGCTTCGGGAAACCTCGCTGGTGCGCCGGTCCAAGACACACAAAGCTTCCTTTCGGGGGATTTCCGGGGCAAAGGTCGGACTGTGACCAGCCGCGGGTGTGACATCGCCCGATGCGCGGCAGATCGCCCGATGCCAGAGTTCCGGCAAGGTTTATTTCCCAATGCAGAACTGCGAAAAGATCGCGTCCAGCAGATCGTCGGTGAAGTTTTTGCCGACAACCTCACCAAGTGCGTCGATTGCGATGCGCAGGTCCAGCGCGGTCAGCTCGATGCCGATGTTACGGCGCAAGCTCTCCGCCGCATTTGAGGCGGCGTCGATGGCGCGCTTGAGTGCAGATTCGTGGCGCGAGTTTATCATGATTTCGGTCACAGCGGCGGAATTGCTGCCCGACCAAATCACGTCTTTGATCGCGTCTTTGAGCTGTTCGATCCCTTCGCCGGTCAGACACGAAACGCAGACGCAGGGCGCGTTGGTGGTGGGGAGCGATTTGAGCTCTGCAGGCAAATCGGCTTTGTTGAAAACAAGGACGCGTTTGCGATCGGCAAACTCGGCAAGGTAAAGCTCGTCTTCGGTTGCAAGCGGCTGGGACGAATCCAACACCTGCAGAATGAAGTCGGCGCTTTTTGCAGCAGCGCGGCTGCGCTGCACGCCTTCGATTTCTATTGAATCGGCAGTTTGCCTGAGGCCGGCCGTGTCGATCAATGTCACGGGTAACCCTCGAATGTTGGCGGTTTCTGTGATGGTGTCGCGGGTTGTGCCCGGGACGGGCGAGATGATTGCTCTGTCGTGGCCGAGGAGCCTGTTTAGCAGGCTGGACTTGCCCACGTTTGGCCGGCCGATAATCGCGGCCCGGACACCGTGGCGCAAAACCTTGCCTTCCGCCGCTGTGCGAAGCAAATCACGCATGTTCTCGATGGCTTGTCCGATGCGACCCAGAAGCTCTTCACGGGTTTCCGGGGCGATATCTTCGTCGGGAAAATCGATGTGCGCTTCGATGGGCGACATCGCATTTACGAGGTCATTTCTGAGCTGGTCGATTCGCCTTGAGAGGCGGCCCGCCAACTGTTCATTGGCCATGGCCAAAGCAAGCTCTGTCTTGGAATGAATGATGTCGGCCACAGCCTCGGCCTGCGCGAGGTCCAAGCGCCCATTAAGAAAAGCGCGCCGGGTGAACTCGCCGGGATCAGCAAGGCGCGCTCCTGCCGCCAAAGCCGCATCCAGAACGAGCTTCGCCGGCAGAGGACCACCGTGGCATGAAATCTCGACTGTGTCCTCGCACGTGAAAGAGCGCGGTGCGCGGAACACGGCAAGTAATACCTGGTCAACAACCCGGTCGTTCAAGACAACCCGGCCGTAGTGAACGGTGTGACTGGGTGCGCGCGACGGGACCGTCGATGCTTTGCCCAGCGGTTCAAAGCAACGGTCA
>JARYMD010000414.1 GCA_029907285.1 Verrucomicrobiota bacterium
TAGCTCATTGTCAACAGAAAAGTGTCATCCACACACATTTTTTTCATCCTTTAACAAGACCAGGCGAGGATCAGGGAAGAGCCGGGGGCGTTGTTCGTCAGGCGACTTTGGTTCCGGCTGCGCCGGGCTGGGAAATATGCGGGGTAAGCGCCATTCGTGCCTGTCACTCTATCTGGGCGCAAAGTTGGGGTCGTTTTCGAGGCAATCTTCCAACACTTGCGCTGCACCTCCCACAGAATGCCGAGGAGAACAGGGCTCCAATCGACAGATTATCGTGCAACGTCAGAGGATTGCCTCAGCTTACGAGAGCGCCGAAGCGCAATCCGCGAGTGCTCACCCGGAGCTTGTTAATGCCAAGGAACTCGGCGGCGCCAGCCAGTATTGCCACGCCTGTGATTATGACGTCTGCGCGTTCGGGAGGCAGACCTGGAATCAGCCGGCGGTCTTTGATCGGCAGCTTCCACAGGCGCTCGACCCATTGTGCGAGGTCGGCTGGTGAAAAAGCGACCGACTCGATCTGACGGCGGTCGAAACTGGTGAGTCCGAGATGCATTGCAGCAAGCACCGACGCGGTGCCGCCGCTGGCCAATGATTCTGGATTGGCGGGCAAGCCGGCGAGTGCCTTGCTCAATTCTCCTTTGCAGCCATTGCTCAGGATGGAGCGTATCATGCTGCGGCAGCGATCGAGGTCTGCCTGTGCGGGAGGGTCGGCGGGGTTGAGGGTTTCAAGCAAACGCACGGCGCCCAACTGGAGGCTGTTGGTGAACAGAACCGTGGCCGCACAACCGACTGTGATTTGTGTGCTGCCACCGCCCACGTCGATGACCATTAGTGGCTTTCCCTGGAACCGAGGGTCTGTCGCGACACCGTAAAACGCCAGTTGTGCTTCTGTGCCGCCTTCGAGAATTGCAAGTTCGAGGCCTGCAGAATCTCGAATGGCAGCGGCCAGTGCATCGGAATTGGATGCTTCGCGGGCGGCGCTGGTTGCGATTGCGCGCACTTCGCTTGCGCCCAGTTCGCGGGCTTTTGATGCGAACGCTGCAACCGCTTTGGCGGTTCGTGTGATTGCTGAGTCTGACAATGTCATGCCCGAATACAACTGGCTGCCCAACCTTGTTTGAGAGGCGAACTCACAGATCGGCTCGACAGAATCGAACGTGATGTCGGCGACCAGCAACTTGACCGAGTTGGTGCCGACGTCGATGACCGCTCGGCGATGCGGTGTGCGTGGGCTTGTCATCAACCGAGGTTTTGCTTGGCCAATACTGCACCGCCGGTGATTCCGGCTTCGTCGCCAAGTTTGGATGCTACAATCTCGATTCCCTTGTCGGTGCCGGGCATGGCGTTGTCGTGGGCGGTTTCAACAATGATCGCCAGCATTTCATCTTCAAGGGCGTCCATTACGCCACCGCCGAGGACGACGACTTCGGGATTGAGCAGGTTGATCACATTAGCGACGGCGATGCCCGTGTATTCGGCGGCTTCCTCAACGATCTTTTCCACCAACTTGTCGCCGCGGCGAATGGCTTTGCGGAGATCGCCGCTACGCATGTCTTTCAGGTGGCCTTCCAGGATTTCCGTGAGGATAGTTTTTTGGCCGTCTTTTACGGCACTTTGTATGCGTTTGAAGATTGCGGTGCGGCTGGCAAGAGCCTCGAAACAGCCTCGGTTTCCGCAGTTGCATTTTGGCCCACCGACTTCGAGCACCATGTGACCGATTTCACCGGCTGTGCGGTTGAAACCCGAATAAAGTTTGCCGTCCAGTATGAGGCCGGCACCGATTCCTGTGCCGATGAAGATGCCGACCAAATGTTGGGGTTTGCCTTTGAACTCCTTGGCATGGACGCCAAGTGCCTGGATGTTACAGTCGTTCTCTATAAACACGGGCACGCCGAGCTGTTTTTCCAGTTCCTTTTTGAGAGGAACGTCTCTCCAGTCAAGGTTCGGGGCGAAAATGACACGTCCGGCAACGGGATCAGAAGCTCCCGGAGCGCCCACGCCCACGCCGATGACTTGTTTCATCTGAAGATCGCATTCGTCGATTGCATCTTTGACACAGCGGGCTACTCGTTCGATGACGGCATCAGGGCCGCGCCCGGCTTTGGTGCTTAGTTTGGCGCTGCCGAGGCAGTTGAGCTTTTGATCGAAGACGCCGGCGAGAATCTTGGTTCCTCCGAGGTCAACGCCAACGAGATACTCCTTATTTGATTCTGGCATACGACTCGCCACTGTTATTGTGGAAAATCAGCGATCAACCCATGGCTGACTTGCCTGCAAGGACAAGATCGATTTGGCGGCGCAGCTCGCGGTTAACCACTTCGATCGGCCGATTCCCGTCAACGATTGTGAATCCATAAATGCTCTGCAAGCGTTGGAACTGCTCGATCACGCGCTTTTGGTATTTCACAAAGCTGTCAAACATGTCCTGGGAAAGGCCGAGGTCCATTCCGCTTTCCCAGTAATCAAGGGCAAGGCTCTTGGCGAAAGTGCGCTGAATGAGTTCTTCCGGTGAGACCTGAAGGTAGAACACTGCGTCCGGGACAAGAGCGATGCTGTAGAGGTTGCGAACCCATTCTTCGTCGAGGCCACGCACAAGGTCTCGCACCATTAGTGTGTATATGTATCGGTCTGCAAGAACCATGAATCCCGCTTTGAGGGCCGGGATGATCACGTTCTCCAACTGGTCGGCAAAGTCGGTCGCGTAAAACAGGCTGAACGTGGTTCGGCTGAGGACGTTGCCCTGCTGAGCCTTGGCGAGCTCTTCACTGACCAGGGTGGAGCGCTTGAGGCCGACCTGCACGGTGGCGTGTCCTCGGCCTTCGAGCCAGGTGACAAGGCGGGAGATTTGTGTAGATCTTCCGGACCCGTCGGCCCCTTCCAACACGATCAGTTTGCCGGAGAGTTTTGAGACATCCACGCCGGGGATGCCATGGCCGTAAAAGCGTTTCGGTGTGGTTGTTGGAACGATGACCGTGGGTGCGATTCCGGGCCGTGACCGTGGCTGACGTTGTTTGCTGGATGCGTTGCCCATTGATTCAGCGTTTGGGTGTGTGGAATTTAGAAAGATCAATGCGATCGGCCACCACTTTGCGCACCAACGTTTGCTGTGCTTCAACCCGCTGGTCGGCGTCAATGACGTAAAAGCCGTACGCAGTGCTCATGGCAAGGTATTGCTCGAGCAGCCGGCCCTGAAAGATGCGGAAGCTCTCGACCGGGTCTGGCGAGAGTCCGAGGTCCATGCCTGCCTCGAAGTATTTGGGTTGCTGGCGGCCGTCCAGAATCCGCTGCAAAGACGTTTCCAGCCGCGCCTTGAAAAAGAAGGTCAAATCCGGCTGCGCTGCGAAGCCGTAGAGGCGCCGAACCCAATCAGGCGGGCATCCTCGCACCACATCCCTTGCAAAGGCGGTGTAGATGTAGCGGTCGCAAAGCACGATGTACCCGGCGCGCAACAACGGAACCAACTGTCTCTCGTAACGGTCGGCGAAATCCGTGGCGTGAATGAGACTGAATGTCGTGGGGGTGAGAAGGTGTGTCTTTTTCCCCTTGCTGGTTGCGCTCTTGACCAGCTCTGATGAGTTCCATTCACTGAGGAAAACCTTCAGGTCTTGCTGTTCGAGCCAGCGCCGCAGCAAATAGACTTGCGTGGACTTGCCTGACCCGTCGATGCCCTCGACGGCGATCAGTCGCCCGGGGAATCCAAGCTCTGAAAACTTGCTCGCTAACATTGC
>JARYMD010000415.1 GCA_029907285.1 Verrucomicrobiota bacterium
ACGTTCAACGGCGTCGCGGGTTGGCCATGCGAATGGCTTCGCCCGCCCGCGGCGGCCAGAGTCCCGCCTTTGGGCGGCTCTTGAATTGAGCAGTCATTGAGCAGTCACAGCTTTGAACGTTGAACGTTGAGCGTTGTACGTTGGGCGTTCCCAGACAGAAGACCGACAGGTCAACCGAAAGCAACGCTCAACGTGCAGCGCTCAACAGCGCAGCCCTCATCGACGGACGCAGGCGCCGGGTCAGTGCCCGTCAGGCAGCTTTGGTTCCGCCTGCGCCGCTCCGCGAAATATGCGAGCCAAGGTTTTTGAGTTGTTGTCTCATCAGAAACGGGTCAAGACGCGCAAGTATGAAATATGCCAGCCGATCGCGCACCCTGCGCCACAAGGTGCGCGACGATCGCCATGCCTCGAACTGGACGCGAATCGAGTGCGCAAGGTGATCTTCAAACGCCGCGTTGGCTTCACGGATCGTCTCGGGCAAAACAAGTCTCACCATCAGTTCATAGTTGATATGCAGACTGCGGGAATCGAGATTCGACGAGCCAACGTACACAGCAGAATCGGTCACCACCAGTTTGCTGTGCAAAATCTGCGGTTGATATTCGTAAATCTCAACCCCTGCCCGCATGAGCCGACTGTAAAAACTCCGGCTCGCCATCTGCGCCAGTTTCACGTCACTCCTACCAGGCAAAACCAACTGAACCTGAACACCCCGTCGCACAGCCCGAACAAGCGCTCTTCGAATCCGAACCTTCGGGAGAAAATACGCCGACACAATCCTGATCCGCGCTGCTTCAGCAAAGTCAACCAGAAGGGCGCGGCTGATTGCGTTTCTGCCGCGTCCGGGCGCGCTCAGCAGCAAATCGCCGTCCGGACAAAGAATCCTGGACCGAAGAGCTGTCTTGCGCAGCCGGGTCAGAACTCGATGCGGCCGGTCTGCCATGTCAAAGAGCGTGTCAAATGATGCCGCCAGTTCCTTCACAAGCGGCCCTGTCATTCCCAGCCCCAAATCACGCCACCCGCGCGTCACCCCATCGCCTTCGTATTCTGATGCTATGTTGAATCCGCCAATGAACGCTTTCTCGAGATCACACACCAGCAGTTTCCGATGATTGCGGAAGGTCCATCGCTTGAAGTTCAGGGGATTAAACCGCTTGAATTCGCCCCCCGCCCGGACAACCGGCGCCCAGAATGAATCACCAATGCTGTGCGACCCGAACGCGTCAAGCATCACACGAACCCGGACACCCCGCGCGCAAGCTCTCTCAAGCGCAGTCCTGAAATGCTCGCCGATCTGGCTCGGACTGAAAATGTACGTCTCAAGGCGCACGTCGCTCATGGCCTCGTCGATCGCGCTCAGCATCATGGCAAATGCTTCGTCGCCAGTTAGAAGCCAGAAGTATGACCCGCAAGCCATCGCGGCCAACATTGGATTGTCCCCACAACTGAAATGCAATCCGAATTCTCTTGCGAGGCCCCGCGACCACTTCCGACTTCAGCGGAATGCGGAGTCGAATGAACTGGTCCCGCTTGACCTTTTGCCCGGAAAGGACAGATTATCCATGCCCCGCCTGTTGTCACTGATGCACGGTTTTGCATGCAAACCGCATTCTTGCCAACCGGCGGAGCATGAACCCGCAGCAAGCCCAACAACTCGGACATGCTCGCGGCTGACTTTGCATGGAACGTATTCGGAACATAGCAATTATCGCACACGTTGATCATGGCAAGACCACGCTGGTCGATTGCCTCTTGAAGCAGTCCGGCACTTTCAGGGCAAACCAGGCCATCGCCCGCGAAGAGCGCATCATGGATTCCATGGACCTCGAACGGGAAAAAGGCATCACCATCCGCGCAAAAAACGCGTCCTTCAAATACAAGGATTATCGCATCAACATCGTGGACACTCCAGGTCATGCGGATTTCGGCGGCGAAGTCGAACGCGCCATGAGCATGGTCGATGGCGTCCTCCTTGTCGTCGATGCCGCCGAAGGCCCTCAAGCACAAACCCGGTTCGTCCTCAGAAAAGCGCTCGAAGCCGGCGCGAAACCAATCGTCGTCATTAACAAGATCGACCTCGACAACGCCCGCCCAGATGTCGTCCTCGACAAGGTTTTTGACTTGTTTGTACAGCTCCGCGCAACAGACGAACAACTCGATTTCCCGTTCGTTTATACCAGCGCAAAGGACGGCACTGCCAAGCTGAACCTCAATGAACAGTCCAATTCAATGGTCCCGCTTTTCGAGACAATTGTGCAGCACGTGCCCCCGCCCAGAGCATTCGCCAGCGACGGTTTCCAGTTGCTCGTCGCAAACCTCGATTACAGCGACTACATGGGCCGCATCGCTTTCGGGAAAATCTATTCAGGAAAAATCCGCAGCGGCGACCCCGCCGTCTGCATCCACGGCGACGGACATAAAACAGAAGGCAAAATCACCTGCCTCTACAGATTCGACGGCCTCAAACGCATCGAAGTCCCCGAAGCACACGCCGGCGACATCCTTGGCATCGCCGGCTTCGAAGACGTATTCATCGGCGAATCCATCGTCGATAACCCCGAACGCCCCGCCCTCCCGTTCAAGCCCATCGACCCGCCCACAATACAAATGGAATTCGCAGTCAACGACAGCCCGTTGGCAGGACAAGACGGACGATTGGTCACAGCCAGACACATCTGGGAACGCCTCGTCAAAGAAACCAGAACCAACGTCTCCCTACGCGTCGAGCCCACCCAGGACCCAAAAGTCTTCGCAGTCAGCGGCCGCGGCGAAATGCAAATCGCCATCCTCGTCGAACAAATGCGCCGCGAAGGTTATGAAGTCCTAGTCTCGCGTCCCGAGGTCCTGTGGAAAAAAGACCAAAACGGCAATCTCCTCGAACCCATCGAACGTCTCTTCCTCGAAATCCCCGAGGAATCAATGGGACCCGTCCTGGAAAATCTTTCATGGCGGAAAGCCGAAATCACTCATCTCGTCCATCACCACGGCGAAATCACCATCGAAGCGCTCATGCCAATGCGCGGCTTGATCGGATTCGAGACCGACCTTGTAAACCTCACGCGCGGCCTGGGTGTGATGAGCCACCTTTTTCACGGGTACGGGCCCGATCGCGGCGAAATCCCCGCCCGCAAGAACGGGTCGCTCGTCAGCATCGAGAACGGAGTCGCAACCGCCTACGCCCTCAATGCCAACCAGGAACGCGGCCGGCTCTTCATTGCGCCCGGTGAACGAGTGTACCGGGGAATGATCGTCGGTGAAAACTCGCGCGAAAACGACATCCCGGTCAATCCGTGCAAAACAAAGCAGCTCACCAACATGCGCTCCAAAGGCGAGGGCGTCGGAATCCAACTCGAACCGCCATTGAAAATGAGCCTCGAACGCGCCCTCGAGTACATCGGACCCGATGAATACGTCGAGGCAACACCCAAAAACATTCGCCTGCGAAAAAAAATTCTCGACGAAGTCCAGCGCAAGCGCGCCACCCGCGATCGAACAGTCAAGCTGGCAGCCGCATGACAGGCCTCAACCCGGCCGCCGACCAGCCGCCAGCCTTGCTCGGTGCCTCAGCCTGCACGCATCATGCCCTTGGCTGACCAGGGCAAGCGCGTGCTTGCCGTAGCCCGAACCAAAGCTGCCCCACGAGCACTTGACCCGGCGACTACGACCGTTGATGCAACAAAGTGCCTGGCACTTTATTTTCGAAGCTCGTGTACGATCG
>JARYMD010000416.1 GCA_029907285.1 Verrucomicrobiota bacterium
GGACGATGTGCCAATCACTGAACACCGCAACATAAAAGGGCACGCTGTGCGCGCCTGTTATCTGATGGCCGGTGCAACCGACGTGGCGGCGCAAACGCAGGACCCGGCTCTGCTTCGGATGCTGAATCGTGTTTGGCGAAACACCGTCGAGGGCAACATGTACATCACCGGCGGGATCGGCTCGAGCGCAAGCAATGAAGGGTTCACGACCGATTACGATCTGCCCAATCTCACAGCATATCAGGAGACTTGTGCCTCCGTGGCGCTGGCGCTGTGGAACCACCGGCTCGCCTTGCTTTACGGAGACAGCAAGTACGCCGACGTGTTCGAGCGATCGCTCTACAACGGCGTGCTGGCCGGAGTTTCGCTTGATGGCACAAGATTCTTCTACGTCAACCCGCTGGAAAGCCGCGGCAATCACCATCGGTCGGAATGGTTCGGCTGCGCCTGTTGTCCGCCTAACGTGGCGCGCACACTGGCGTCGATCGGCGGTTACGCTTATGCGGTGAGTGACAACGGGCTTTGGGTGAACCTCTACATCGCCGGAAACGTCAAAGCACGCGTTGCAGGCCGCGACATCTCATTCGACGTGAAAACAGAGTATCCGTGGGACGGACAAGTCCGTCTTGCCCCAAACATGAAGAAGCCGGTCGAGTTTGAACTTCGCCTGCGCGTCCCCGGCTGGTGCACAAACCACAGTGTCGCAGTGAACAATGAAACCATTTCAAATCCCACGGTCGAACGCGGTTACATCGTGCTTGCGCGGCGGTGGGAGCCGGGCGACACAGTCACGCTCAGTCTCCCAATGCCGGTTCAGCGCATCGCAGCACACCCGCGCGTGAAAGAGAACGCGGGGCTTGTTGCATTGCAGCGTGGCCCATTGGTTTACTGTCTGGAGGCGTGCGACCATTCGGTGCCGTTGTCATCGCTTTATTTGCCGGCTGACAGCGAGTTATCGGCAGAAAAAGAAACCGCTTTGCTGGGCGGCGTTGCTGTAATCAAAGGATTCGCACAAGTCGCTGATGACCTTGAATGGCGCGGCCGGCTTTACCAGCCGCTGTCTGCAGCCCGGCGTGTTCCGCTCAAAGCGATTCCTTACTACGCATGGGACAACAGAGCGGCAGGCGCAATGCGGGTGTGGATTCAGATGTCGCCGCCAACTCCAGTGGCAGGCGGGCTCGAGTCGGAAGCAAAAGTCACAATGTCCTTCGTGAGCGGAAATTGTCATCCCGAAGGTGTTAACGACGGCGTTGAACCCAAAGGTTCGCGGGTGCATCCGGGGCGTTTGTGCCATTGGTGGCCCCATAAAGGCTCAACCGAGTGGGTCCAGTACACATGGAAAACCCCGGTCGCAGTCCAAGCGGCAGAAGTGTACTGGTTCGACGACACAGGTGCCGGGGAGTGCAGATTGCCCGATTCATGGGAAATCCTTTATTTGGACGGCACCGATTGGAAACCTGTAAAAGCCACAACCGATTACCCTGTGAAACTTGACGAGTGGTGCCGGGTGAGTTTCAGCAACGTCACCACCACCGCTCTTCGTCTTCAGGTGAAACTCAAACCCGATTGGGCCGCGGGTGTCCACGAATGGAGAGTCGTCGAGGGCGATGAGGACCAGTAACAAGTTTGCTGGGTTGACTTTGCCCGTTGCAATCGGCAGGATGACCCCGCAAAAGCAAAATGCCGCAGCATAGGGAGCCATTATATGGAAGACATTAAAGCTCTGTACGAAGCTATCCTCACCGGGCAAGAAAAGGTCGCCCGGGAAGTCACTGAAAAAGCACTGGCAGCCGGTGTCGAACCGCTGAAGCTGGTCAATGACTACATGGTCCCCGCAATGGACGAGGTCGGGCGACGCTTCGAATGCAATGAGTATTTCGTCCCCGAACTGCTCATTTCGGCCCGAGCCATGAAATCAGCCCTCGAACTCATACGCCCGCTGCTGGCTGCCAAGGGCGCCCAGCCGGTCGGGCGCATCGTCATTGGCACGGTCAAGGGCGACTTGCATGACATCGGCAAAAACCTCGTCGCCGCCATGCTCGAAGGCGGTGGATTCGAGGTGATTGATCTGGGCGTAAATGTAACCCCGGAAAAGTTCGTCGAAACCGTAAAACAAAAGAACGCGAATGTCGTTGCAATGTCCGCGCTTCTGACGACGACCATGCCGGCCATGCGGGCAACCATCGAAGCGCTGGAAAATGCCGGCTTACGCAGACAGGTCAAGGTCATCATCGGCGGCGCCCCAATCACCCAGAAGTACGCCGACGAAATTGGCGCAGACGGCTACGGTGAAAGCGCCCCCTCGGCGGTCACTTTGGCCAAAAAGCAGTCGGCCGCCACAGCCTGACTTCTCGAAAACCCGGCGTCTGCATTCGACGCCCAAACGGCCGCAAGCCGGTCATGAACAACTCGATGGCAGACCTGCTCGACCATGCGCCTCTCATAACCGACGGCGCATGGGGCACAGAGCTGCATGCCCGCGGACTCGCACCCGGTGAAATCCCCGACGTCTGGAACCTCACCAACCCGGACAAGGTCGTTGCTGTCGCCCGTGCCTATGTCGAGGCCGGAAGCCAGGTGATCCTTACAAATACATTCGGCGCAAACCGGTTCCGACTCGCCGGGCACAGCCTCGAAGATAAAGTCGCAGAAATCAACCGGACCGGCGTCCAATTATCCCGTGAAGGCGCTGGCTCTTCGGCCCGGGTTTTTGCTTCGATTGGGCCCACAGGCAGACTCCTGATGGACGGCTCAGTGACCGAAGACGACCTGCGCGCCGCCTTCGCAGAACAGGCCGAAGCCATAGCTTCCGCCAGCCCGGACGCCATTGTGATCGAAACGATGTCCGATCTCGGCGAAGCAACCCTCGCAATCAAAGCCGCAAAGGCAACCGGTCTCCCTGTCGTCGCCTGCGTCGTATTCGATTCAGGGGCAAACAAGGATCGAACGATGATGGGCGTAACCCCGGAGCAAGCAGCCGATCAACTCTCCGAAGCCGGAGCGGATGTAATCGGCGCCAATTGCGGCACCGGCATTGAAAGGTACGTGCAAGTTTGCCAAAGACTCCATGCTGCCACAGACAAACCTCTCTGGATTAAGCCAAACGCGGGGTTGCCCAGACTCGTTGCAGGACGACCCGTGTACGACACAACACCTGAGCAATTCGCCGAGTTCGCACCCGCTCTTGTCGGTGCCGGAGCCGCATTCGTCGGCGGCTGTTGCGGTACTAATCCCGATTTCATCCGCGCTTTGAAAAAACGACTCAAGGGTGGGATGTGACAGATTTCAGCCTGTTCTCCGGCGCACATAGTGCCCCCTGACTTTCATGAAACCTTAGCCCAGCCCTCGGGAAAACCGGGCTCTTCTTCGGGATACATTCCCAATTTCAATCCTTGCTTGATTGCCCAGATGAAATCTTGACGGGCGCCCTGATCCGTCTGGCTCGATCAGACCCACGACATCAAGTTCGCCCAAATATCGTGCCTGTCACTCTATTTGCTCCCTATCGCCAAGCGCCAAACAACCGCCAACCCCCAGCCCGACTTTACGATTCAGGATAGGGCTTCATTGACTTCATGTTGGGCATCAAAATATCGTGCCTGTCACTCTATTTGCTCCCCGGCGCACATAGTGCCCCCTGACTTTCATGAAACCTTAGCCCAGCCCTCGGGAAAACCGGGCTCTTCTTCGGGATA
>JARYMD010000417.1 GCA_029907285.1 Verrucomicrobiota bacterium
GGCCAATCTCGCACGCTCCGAAAGCGGAATGCCAAGTTTCTCAAAAGTCTTGAGAAGCTCCGGGTCCACCTCGTCCATGCTCGAGTATCGCGCCCTGGACCGCGGGGCAGCATAGTAGCTTATCGCCTGGTAATCTATCGGTGGGTAAACCGCCTTCGCCCAATGCGGCTCTTTCAAAGTCGTCCAATGCCGATATGCTTTCAGCCGCCATTCCAAAAGAAACTGTGGCTCGCCCTTCCGAGCCGAAATCTCGCGGATAACGTCCTCGTTAAGCCCCGGCGGAAGCGAGTCAGTGTCTATCTCGCTTACAAAGCCGTACTTGTACTCGGGTCGGACAAGTTGATCGATGTTCGGAACATTTGCGCTCATGAAAACCGCTCCAAACCTCACGGATACTCCGCTGACTCAGACCTGTTCGCCAGGCATTTTGGACACAACCCTTGGAAAACAATCTCGAAACGCCTGACAACAAATCCAGCCGGCACTTCAAACGCAAGCCGTCTTGTCGAAGACGCCGCCGGAATGTCGTATGTCCTGTGGCACTCGTCACAATAAAAATGGTGGTGTTCTTCCGTGTTTGCACAGTACCGCGTAGCCCCACGCTCGTGCACAACCTGTCGCACAAGCCCGCACTGCACAAACGTGTCCAAACAGTTGTACACAGTCGCAAGCGAAATGTCCGGCATGTCCTGCTTCACCCGCATGAACACTTCCTCCGCCGTCGGATGCGCCGGAGTCTCCAAAAGAGCAGTATAAACCCTTTGCCTCTGCGGAGTAGGCCTCAAACCCGTCTTCGAGAGACACTCGCAAAGGCGTCCTTCGACAGCCTCAACCGATCCAGAATTTTTCATTCGTCCCAACTTAAGCCCGACGATCAAACTGTCAATACTTAGAATAATTATTAATACAAGCCCCAACCCCACCCAGGATAACACCCGCAACGCGCCTGAGCATATCGAACTCGCCACCAAGATGCTGCGAGTGGTGCGTGACTCTGATACGTGATGCGTGATACGTGATGCGTGATGTGCAAGGCGCAAAGCATACGCGCCGCGAATGATTCTCAATTGCCAGTGACGGTGAAAAAAGTTGACGTGATAGTTAAGCCCGCACTACAAACCAATCGCGGTTTGTAGTCCCGCCTTTAGGCGGCTCAAGATCAGTTTCCAAATCCGCAACGCCTCGGACGCAGGCTGAAGCCTGCACTACGACCCGATCGCAGTTCGTAGTCCCGCCTTTATGCGGCTCAAGACCGGTCGCCAAATCCACACGCAAGATGCCTCCGCAAGTTGTTTCCTGCTGACACAAGCTCTGAATGTTTGCTTCACACCACGATTTCTGATATGCAGCCCGCATGAAGTTCCTCGCAAGATGGACATTCCGACTGGTGCTGCTGGCGCTGGTGGTGGCCATCGCGCTTGTTCTGCTGAAAGATTTGCTCGCGCGCGAAATCATCGAGAGCGCTATCGCTCAATCAACAGGACTCGAATGCCGCATTTCCCACGCCGAAGTTAGATTGTTGTCTCCCACTCTGCTGTTGAGCGATCTTAGAATCTACCATCCCCCCGCTCTTGGCGGAGAACGGCTTGTGCACTTGTCAGAGGCATTCATGGAATACGAACCTGCTGCTCTTTCAAGGCTCGAGATTCGGCTTCGGCTGGTTCGGCTGCACATCACCGAATTGACGATCGTCGAGCAGAGCTCCGGACAATCCACTCTTGAACTTCTAAAGCGGGTGTGGGCTGACATTCCTCAACGCACCAAAAGCGGATGGATAAGGTTTGGAGGATTGGACACTCTCAACCTGAACGTGGACAGAGCCACATGCTTCCGTCCCGGCACACCACGACCGCCCGAGCATTTCGACCTGAATCTTAGACACCAAGTGTTTCGCAACCTGCGTACGACCGAGGATTTTCAAACCGCCCTCGAACGGACCCTGACGCCCGTCATCATGGGGCTCGCCACCACCCGCCCCCGGGAATCGCGAACGCGTCCGCCGCAAAAGTGAAGATCAGCGGGCCTCACCCCTCAGACCGGCCGGTGCTCGCTGCGACAGGCACGCTGCTCGTCTCGCAAAAAGTTCACCCCCCAGAACTGCACCACAGCGCGCGCGATTGACACCCAACCGGGTCCACTTACATTGCTTCTGACATGTCGCCTGTCTTGTCCCAGCCGATGATCCGCTTGCGCGGTGTCAGGCACAACAATTTGAAGAACTTTGACCTCGACCTGCCGTTGTACCGGCTGATCGTTGTGACGGGATTGAGCGGCTCGGGGAAAAGCTCGCTCGCATTCGACACTCTGTTCGCTGAGGGCCAGCGGCGCTACATCGAAACTTTTTCGCCCTACGCAAGGCAATTCTTCGATCGCATGGACAAACCGCAGGTCGATAGTGTGGAAGGCATCCCTCCGGCAATTGCAATCGAACAACGCAATGCCGTCCGCACAACCCGCTCAACCGTCGGGACAATGACGGAATTGTGCGATTATCTGAAAGTCATCTGGCCGCACGTGTCGCAACTTCATTGTGGGCAATGCGGACGTCCTGTCTTGCGCAACCCGCCTCCGCAAATCTTTGAAACCCTTCATGCCCAATACCCTGGCGCAGAGGCGCTCGTGACTTTCGACGTCCCACTCTCGGCCAAGCTCGAGTTGGATGAGTCGCTCAAGCTGATCGCAAGACAGGGCTACCAACGGCTGCTCATAAACGGCCGAATAGTGCAAATAGATGAGGCGGCCGCACACCTCAAAGTCAAAACGCCGCCTGCACTGACCATCATCCAGGACCGGGTTCGTCTCTCAGAGGCAAACCATGCCCGCTTTGTCGAGGCGTGTGAACAAGCGTACCATTTGGGCCACGGAACAATTGCTGTCTGGTGTGGCGATTCCTTTTGCTTCCGGCACCCGTTCTCCATGCGCAGGCACTGCCCGAACTGCAACATCGAATACAAGGAACCCACACCGGCTATGTTCAGTTTCAACCACCCACTCGGGGCCTGCCCAACTTGCCGCGGGTTCGGCAGAATAATCACCATCGATTTCAACCGCGCCATTCCTGACCGAAGCCTTTCGCTCGCCGCAGGAGCCGTCAAACCATGGCGGACCGGCTTCGGCCGCGAGTGCCAGGAAGACCTGCTGCGGTTCTGCAAAGCAAGAGGCGTGGCAACAGACGTCCCGTTCCGCTATCTGCCGCCGGAACACCAGCGCTGGGTCGTCGATGGCGATAAGGATTATGGCATCGACGAGTCCCACGAATGGCCACACGCATGGTACGGCGTGAAAGGCTATTTCCGCTGGCTTGAGACCAAAGCTTACAAAATGCACGTCCGAGTCCTGCTCTCCCGTTACCGAAGCTATCGAGCATGTCCCGACTGCGGCGGCAAACGGTTGAAGCCGGAAGCGCTTTTGTACCGGTTGCCAGAATTGCCAAGCCCACACGCCGACCTCGCCAACGCCGGTCCCCGACAGCCGGTGACCGCCGCCAGCTCAAACACATCGAGTGTGGCGCCCTTGAGTTCAACAACCAAGCTCCAACACGGCACATTCAGCGGCCTGTCTTTGGCGGACTTTTACAAACTCCCAATTCGCGATGCGCTCGAATGCGCGAAATTGCTCGCGGCCTACCACCGCGCTGCGCCCGGGGACCCGGTCGGAATTGCAATTGCTGAGGTGAAATCACGGCTCGAAT
>JARYMD010000418.1 GCA_029907285.1 Verrucomicrobiota bacterium
TCCGCTGCCAAGCATCGCCAGAAAATTCGTCCAGTCGGTCGAGCGCAGAATAGAATGCCCGTCACCCAAATGCACGTTCCCCGCCGCAACACTGAGAAGAATCTCAAGCAGCGCAACTGAAATCCCAACCCGAATGGAAATAACACTGGCCAGAAAAGCCAGTCCAATCCAAATGGCCGCTATAAACCAGATGTTGTCCAGCATAATCAAACTCCCGCCAAAGCGGTTTGGCAGGAGTTATCAGCACTGAACCCGGTTCAGGCGGTTTACCCCGAAGAAACCACGAGGATGGCAAACTCCATTGCCGGCGCTCACTTTAGCATGCAACCCGGCAATTTCAAGATGCAGCGAAGCTCACTCTCAAGAGCGCACCTGTCAAGCGAACCTGACTGCTCCAGTCGGGATGGGGGCGGGCGGCAAAAGTTGCGACGAAGACATCGCTAAGGTGTAAAGGAAAACAGCGCGCTTGTTGCGAATGCATCGCTCCCTGGAACTGCAAACCCAGCACAACACCCATCACGCATCACGTATCACGTATCACGTATCACTCCTCCCCCATCAAACTCTATGCCGAACTTGCGCGCAGCATAACCAGCTTCGCGCAGGCAATCGCCATAGACTGCCACCCAGTGCGAATCGCGCACTTCATCGACCAGCCTGCGCCAGTGGCCTTCAATTTCGACGTCCTGCTGTGACCTGCAGATTTCATAGTCCGGGTTCGCCCGCACTTTGCCGGTGAAACCGACCCATCGCGCGGTGCTGTATTGCGGGTCGATGAATGTCAGCACCTGGCCGATCGGCATTTCAACCTTGGGCGCTGCGCCGTAATCGGATTCGTAGTGTGTCACAATCCGGGCCGGTTCATACTTTCGCCCATCCAACCGTCTTGGGCAGGTGCAGTGGGCGCAGGTTACCGTGCCCTTGTGGGGGAAGGTCGAGTTATGCAGAAACACTGGTTTGCCGCTCAAATGCCGAAGGAGCAACCCCGCTGGAATGATGACAAAATCGGACTCACAAAACGCTGCCAGCCCTTCGTCATTCAGCAATTCCAATGTCAGGCAGGCCGTTGTTTCGGACATTGGAATAATTGTGCCCATGCAGCTCTTGATCGTGAAAGCTGTTGCCGAGTGTTTTTCGAGCAGTTCCTTGAACGCCAAATAAAGGACAAACGCGTTCACCACAAACCGCCGGTCCGTCGCCAGCCGCGTTCGCGGCAGCGCCAGATAGCGCCGGGTCCATCGCTCGGCATCAGACAGAACAGCGCTGTCGTTTCTCAGTTCCCGAATCCTGCGCTCGAAATCTTCGTAACCAACGTCAACGATCTCGATCCTGAACCGCCGTTTTGCGACCTCGGGGGCATCAGGCGCATACTTGCCCCATGCGCCGCCCAGCGCGACAATTCGTGTCCCGCGCGTGTTATGCACCGCAGCCGTGGCGCGCAAACGCCAAAGCAGTTCATCTTGATCGTCAACCACAACGTCGTCCACGTGAACGTTGCCGGCACCGGTCTCACCAGCTGCTCCTTTCCCCATTTTCAGGTACGCGGTGCTCAATGCCTCGTACCAGTAATAAACTGGACCCGACCTGTGACGCACGAAAACGATCGCGTCCGGCTTGGCGGAAAGACAGGCGCGGAGCATGTTTCCACCGCCGGTGCACGCGTACAAAAGCGTAAGGTCATGATCCATGCGCCCAAGCTCGACCGCTGCTTCCTCCGTGTTCAACTTCACTACAGGTCGAATGTTCAGCGGAAAGTCCGCTTGCTTTTGCAATTGATCCAGCTCGCGCGTGATGCGGCTCACTTCCTGGCCCACTGCGTTCTCCGTTTGAACGCCGCCCCACGATTTCCACGACGTTTGCGGTTTTGGCGTTGGCAGCTTGTACATCAGAACCGGCTGCACTCGCAACGGCCTGCCCAGCCTTTTCAACGGTTTGTCAGGGTCCCATTGCTGAAGTTCTGAGGCGCGCCCAATGCCAACGCACACACTGGTCCCGAGCGCGCCAAGCATTGTGACACTCATGAAATCCCGGCGGGTGTAAAGATAACTGTTCGTCATATTGCCGCGAGAACCTTGCCATCTCCTTCGGTGCCCATGCAAGCCGCCGCTTTGCGCTTCCGCCTAAAAGCGGAACTGCAAACCGCGGCGGGGGATGAAGCCGTTGCCATTGCCAACCCGCGGCCCCGTTGAACGTTCAAAGTGTCACTGCACAATGAGTGCTTGTTTCAAGTCCGCCTAAAGGCAAGACTCTGACAGCCGCGGGCGTAGCACCGCGCAAAGCGCGGGACAGCGCCGTGCTTTTCGTCAGACAGGGCTTGCCCGCTGCGCGCACCAATCACAGAAACGCCATGGCGCCGCACATCGCCGCCAGCAGCCAAATGACCAACACCGCCGTGGTTTGGCGCAGGCCCTTCCGCACCAGCCGGTGCGAAAGATGATTTGTGTCGCCGACATAGAAAGGCCGGCCGGCCTTCCATCTTATCAGAACCACGGAGACCAGATCAAACAGCGGCACGGCCAGAATAAGCAGCGGGTTCAGCACTGCCAATGCAGACGGGTTTTCCTTCGTGTAAAAGTGGGGAAGTATGGCCAATACACCCAAAAGGTACCCAACCAAATGGCTTCCGGCATCGCCCAAAAACACCGTTGCACGCGGGAAGTTGTATGGCAAAAAACCCATCAAAGCCCCCACACACAAGAACCCCAGAAGTGCAACAAGATATTGTCCAGCCAGCGCCGATTTCATTCCAAAACAAAAGGCGCCAATTAATCCCAAACCTGCACACAACCCGTTCATGTTATCCATGAAGTTGAGCGCATTGGTGAGGGTCACAATCCACAAAACAGTGACCGCCACACTGAACACTATGCTCGGCACAAAAAGGGTTATCCGAACCCCCGCCATTGCCACGATAAAAGCCACCAGCACCTGGCCCGCAAACTTCAGCGACGGCCGAAGCTCGTAGCGGTCGTCCAGCCAGCCAAGAAAGACCATTCCCAGCGCGCCTGCGACAACCGCGATCAACTGCAATTGCCGCCGTTCGAAGCCATGCGCCAGAACACTCACAGTTCCCGGGTCAAACAATCCCACACGCAGAGCGGTCAGGCCCGCTGTCATCGGGACAACCAAGCCTGTCAACACGGCCAATCCGCCGGCCAATGGAATCGGTTCGGAATGGATTTTTCTGTGTCCAGGGTCATCAACAACGCCGGTGCGCACGCACCACCACCGCCACACGGGCAATGACAAGGCGGTTGTGAACAGCCCTGCCCCGGCCGCGAGGAGGTACATTAAGGTTGGGAATGAAAAGAACGCGGTCATTGGTCCCGGAGCTTCGGGCCGCCCAGCTTCTCCCCCAGCAGGCGCAAGTAAAGCTGATGCAACTCGTCAATCATGCGGTCGATGCTGAAACAACGCTGCACCATTTCCCGTCCGTTCTGTGCGAAACGTTCCCGCAAATCCCTGTTTCGCGCCAATTCGAGCAATCGGGATTTCAAACAATCAAGATCACCGGCTCTGACGAGGAACCCTGTTTGCCCGTCAATGCAGACTTCAGCGGCGCCATCGCAATCGCAGGCCACAACAGGTTTGCCCGCTGCCAATGCCTGGGGCAGCGCTCTGGGCAATCCTTCGCGTCTGGACAAGTGCACCACAACATCCATGACGCCGACGTATCGCGGAACTTCTT
>JARYMD010000419.1 GCA_029907285.1 Verrucomicrobiota bacterium
GCTGCAACAACTGCGTTTGAACGGCCGGGCATTGGCTTTGAAGCGGGCTCTTGGGGGTCACTAGCCACCGGCTGGCCGGCGGCAAGGTTGGTTCTGACAGGAGCTGGTTTTGCCGGTTGAACCGTTGCGACTGCTTGCGTTGTGGCAGGGGATGACGGTTTGACAGCGGCATCGCCGTTGGTTGGTTGCGGCGGGGCATGAACAATCCGGTCTGTGAGAGCGGACGGAGAAACGTGGTTGGTGGCTGCGGGACGGGGTTGCACCGATGCTTCGAGCTGGGCCATGAGGGCCGCCACCGAGGGGTTATTGGTTGGCCCGCCGATCGCGTTGAGATAATCGCGATACTTCTCGATTGCGAGCATGGGATTTCCGAGCTGCGTTTGCGCGACGATTGCATGATTCAGGAGGGCTGGCGCGTACCCGGACTGAAAATTGAGCGCGGCTTCAAATGCGCGAACGGCGTCTTGGGGACGCCGCTTGGCCGCCATGCACATGCCGATCAGATTCATCGCCTCGGCGCAATCCGCCGCCGGAGCGTTCAAGTCGATTACTCGCTGCAGACTTTTTTCCGCCTGTTCGTAAAGCCGGGCGCGCAACTGTGCTGTGCCGAGCTGCAGCCATCCCGAAGGATCATTTGGCCTGTGGCTTGTGTAGGTGACGAACTCGTTTATTGCACCGGCAAGATTTGTGTGTTCGAGCAAAAGGCAGCCGAGATTATACCTTGCAGCGAAGAGGTTGAGGTCGCATTTGATCGCGTTTTGGTACGCTTGCAGCGCATCGTTTGCCCGGCCTGCGTGGTGATAAGCCAGGCCAAGCCAGTTCCATGCGCGCGCCGCAGCCGGTGTGTTTGTGCCGAAAAGCGACATGGCGCGCTTGAGTGGTTCAACCGCTTCTTGAGGCCGGCCTTGCTCGACGAGGCGTTTGCCGGCAAGCAGTTCACGCCGCCCCGGCGGGCTGCAACCGACAATGAGGATCGCCAGCGCCACGATTAACAGAAGTGAGCAATTGACCGGCGACAATGTGGCAATTACTCCGCGCAATCGCGCGTCGAGCGGCTCTTCCGCGTCCCTCACCAGCGAGGGTGGAACCAGGTTGCTTTCATACTTTTTGTTGGCCGCCATGACAGGCTTTGGTACCATCGATGGCCCGGCGAGTCAAGAAACCCCGGAACGCGGAATTCCCGTGCTCAAACATCTGAGTGATAATTGCATGGAAGTCCGGCCACCTTCGCCAGCCGAGTCCTCAGACGACCCGATTGGAGTTGGTGCGCCGTTGCACATGATTCGGGCTGAGGGCGCATTCCCCGCCCGAAGATCATTTTTTGTTGGAGTTGCGGTTCTCGGCGTGGGGGCGGCACTAACATCGTTGTCTTTTGCCCGGGCGGCAGACTCGTCTTCCGCGCAAGCGGGCGCAGCGCCAATAGAAGTTGGCAGTTCAAAGGCCCGCGTCGTGATAGTTGAAGACCCGGGCGCAGTCAACGCTTTCGTGCCCCGCCTTGATGTCGTTCGGCAAATGTTCGATCGGGGGCTGACGAACTGGACCGGCAAAGCCTCGGTCGCCGAGTCATGGCGTGCCGTTGTCTCCACACAGGACATGGTCGGAATCAAGGTCGTTTCCGCACCCGGTCCGCTCAGCGGCACGCGGCCTGCCGTGGTCGAAGCGGCTGTTGGATCGATGATTGAAGCCGGGTTCCCTGCCAAACAGATTGTCATCTGGGACAAACATTACTCGAACCTGAAGACTGCGGGATTTGTCGAATTGGCTGGAAAGTACGGCGTCCGCGTTGCAGGCAGTGCGGATGCGGGCTATGACAGCGAGCATTTCTATGACAGCGTGGTGGTTGGGCGGCTTGTTTGGGGCGACCACGAATTTGGCGGGCAAAGGCCCGGCATCGGGCGAAAATCATTTGTTTCCAAGCTGCTCACACGCGAAATCACGAAACTTATCAGCATCGCTCCGCTGCTTAACCATAACCACGCCGGTGTTTCCGGCCACTTGTTCAGTCTGGCCTTCGGCAGTGTGGACAACACCATCCGGTTCATCAACGCGCCGGGCCAGCTTCAGATGGCTGTGCCCGATATCTGCGCCCTGCCAGAGGTGGGCGACAAGCTGGTTCTTAACATTACCGACGCGCTTGTAGCGCAGTATTACGGCGAGGAACGCGCGCTCCTACATTACGCAAGGCCGCTTTCCCAGCTCCGTTTCAGCAAAGACCCGGTGGCGCTCGATGTGCTCTCAATTCACGAGATAGAACGCCAACGCGCCCTCGCGGACACTCCGTCGTCAAAGATCGATTTGCAGCTTTACGCAAATGCATCGTTGATCGAACTGGGCGTGAGCGAACTGCGGGATATCCAGGTGGAAATCATCAAGTGACAGGCTGGAAATCTCACCGCGATGAAACTTGGGGTGTCTTGGTCTGGGCAGGCGGTGGGATTTCCTGGCCAGGTCACTTGGCCGCAAGAGCAGATTCAACGGCTTTGATCACCTTTGGCGAGTCCGGTTCATCGTCGGGTTCGAACCTCGCAACGACCTTCCCATTGCGGTCGATCAGGAACTTGGTGAAATTCCATTTCACCTCGCCGGGAAACGGGGCGTCTTTCGCAGTCAAAGCCGCGTACAGTGCATGCTGATCCGGGCCGGGGCGGACCCCAAGCTTTGCCATCATGGGGAATGTCACATCGAACTTGGAAGAGCAAAACCGCTTGATCTCTTCATGCGAGCCCGGTTCTTGGCCGCCGAAATCGTTGCTGGGCATCCCGACGACAACCAAACCTTGGTCTTTGTATTTGCGATACAATGCCTCCAACGGCTTGTATTGCCGTGTGTACCCGCACTGTGAAGCTACATTGACCACAAGCACAACCTTGCCCCGGTAATCACCGAGCGAGGTTTGCTTGCCGTCGATGTCTTTCAGTGGGATGTCATAGATTGAACTTGCCATGGCTGACGAAGTGATGCTCACGATCGTGATTATGAATTTGGCGATTGCTGATTTCATCGCCTGAATGTGCACTGGGAATCCGGCTCGTCAACCCGGAGTGAAAGCAAGTACTGCGGCCGTTCTGAAACCACTAACCCGGAAATCCCACCAGCTCACCGGCCAAAGACACTCAAAGCTCCAATCCGGCGAGATTTCCTGGAGCGCGCTCGTTATTGAATCTTGTGAAGAGGCCTGCCTCGCAGACCGCTCAGGGTATGTACTAGATTGTATTGGAAAATAGTTCATATTCCCCAAAATTGTCGGGCTGCGAGCTTGGTCAGTTTCCCCGTATCTGCTTGCCTGGCCGTCAGCAAAGCGGTTCCCACAATGCGGCCTTTGGAAGACGCAAATAGAGTGCCAGGCACTTTGTTTGCGGTGTGGACTCAAATAAAGTGCCAGGCAGTTTGTTTGCGGCTCGCTGGGGACAGCGAGCCCTGCCTGTGACAGACAGTTTCTCATTTCCGCCTAAACGCGGAACTCTGGCAGCGATTGGTTTTCCCGCATTTCAGGCGATGCAACGGCTGCGGCCGCTAGAGTCTCAGACTTCCCGACCCCGTCGCATGGACATCGTTGAGCCGGAATTTGCAATGAGACCAATTCGCAGAACTCAGCCTGATTACCAAGGGCTCAGGTTTGAAAGCCCCGCCGTGTACGATCAGGAAAAGCTCGCCGTTTTTCTCCGACCGCATTCCGTCTCTGGCCA
>JARYMD010000041.1 GCA_029907285.1 Verrucomicrobiota bacterium
CTGCCACTGACTGCAAGACCGGGTTTTCGGTTGTCAAGCCGGCGGCGAGCATTTTACGAACCGCCAAAACAAGCGCCACATATGTTCCGGTAATCGCTGCCGTGCGCGTTCCTCCGTCCGCCTGCAAAACGTCACAGTCAATCCAAAGCGTTCGACTCCCGATCTTTTCGAGGTCAACGACAGCGCGCATTGCGCGCCCTATGAGACGCTGAATTTCCTGGGTGCGCCCCTCAACGCGTCCCTTGCTGCTGTCCCGTGGCTTTCTTTCCAAGGTCGAGTAGGGCAGCATTGAATACTCTGCCGTGACCCAGCCGCCGGGCAACCCTTGTTCTTTCATCCAACGCGGCACTGTTTCCTCGATCGTCACTGCGCAGATGACGCGCGTGGAACCCCATTCGATCAATGTTGAGCCCGCCGCATAAGGCGCAATTCCGTTCTGAAAACGCACCGGCCGAAGTTCGTCCGGACGGCGCCCATCGATTCTTGCGCCCGCCTTGGTTGAGTTTTCACATGGACTGGCGGCCTGTGGTTCTGGTGCGGCTGGGTTTTTCGGTTCCACGGCTTGATTTGAAACGTTCAACCGGATTGATTACCTGGCACGCCTCGAAGCGTGATCCTGAAGCCAGCGCACGTCCTGGCTTCCTGGGACGCTGTAATAATGGCCGTGCCAATCGAGGTTGCTCGGGGGATTGTACGTACGTGGGTCTTTCCATTTGTGAATGTCCACATGCCCGTCTGCGAAGGAAAACGTGCTGGCGGGTTTGTGGTAATTGGCGGGCACGTGATAAAAGGTCAGACCAAGCATGTCCACACCATAAAACGGCCGGCAAATGCTGTCGTGGTGAATCTCAGAGAAAACAAAAAGGTCCGATGGCGCCGGATCGTTGATGTCACTTGTGCGGAGATAAACGCGGAAACCGGGCTCAGGGTTTTCCCTGTAGGAGTCGCCACGCCATCCAACGAACGAATTCATGCCGTAGCTTCGAACTCTGCGGACCTTTTTGTTTCCGAGTGTTTCCAGCTTGGTGTCCGAAGGGCACCGGTAAACATCCACTGATTTCAGATACGCACCAAAAAGGGAGTATCGAGGGTCGGTCAACAGAAAAACGTTTGTTTGATCTGTCGGTGTCCCGGCAAAACTCCCGCCCACCCATGTGTTCGTGTATCTGGTGTCGCCACCGCTGTTGTTGACCGCAATGTTCTCGTTGTTGTCGCCGGCGTACATCGTCCAGATGATCGACAATTGCTTGAGGTTGTTGGCGCAGCTTATGGCCGTTGCCTTTGATTTCGCTTTCGACAGCGCGGGCAACAGCATCGACGCCAAAATGGCGATGATCGCAATAACCACCAGCAGCTCGATCAGAGTAAATGCCCTGTTTTTTCGAGCTGCGGAGCATTTCATTGAATTCGTGTCCATTGCTTCTCTGTATCCCCGCCTCTTTATTGAAACAGAGACAACCGCGATTGTACGACATTCACAGGCGCATGCAAGTGAGTGTTGCTCTGCACACCGGGCGTGGACGGCCAGCCAATCCATTAGCCCGCATATTTTGTGGCCTTTCATAGCGTGAATAATCTGCGACGCGGGTGTCTTCACAAGGCTGTATGATTATGTTGGAAAATCGTTCATATTCGCGAAGATTTCCAGGCAGCGAGTTTGGTCAGTTTTTCCGTATCAGTTTCCGTCGCCGTCGATAAGACGGTCACGACCGTGTGGCTTTTGAAAGACGGAAATAGAGTGCCAGGCACTTTATTTGGGCCTCGCTGGGGACAGCGAGCCTTACCGTGCATGAAACTCTGCATGCAGGTAGGGCGCGCCGTCCCCGGCGCGCCGGTGAGATTTCCGGGTTTGGGAAGCGTCCATTTCACTGCGCTGCCTGCAATAGAACCGGCCGCGGCTTGGGAGTCCAAAACGAGAACCCTTTCATTCGCATTCGGTAATTCGGCTGCCTGGCGCGCAGCCAGTCAACCATCTGCACGCAGTGTTCGTCGTTGTGATAGGTCGTGACCGCAATCTGCGGCCCGACTTCGCTGATGACCCGTTCGGCTCCAATCAAGACGTCCATGTCCGCGCCTTCGGCGTCTATTTTCAGAAGATCGCAGGGTCTGATCTGAATTCCACGGGACGACAGGTAATCGTCAATTGAAACCGCGGGAATCTGCCTTGCTCCGGTCGTGTTCCCGCCGATGCATCCTCGATCAGCACCTTCTGCGCTCGCAAAAGAAACCTGTCCTGACTTCCGCGTCACTGCGGCCGTTTCAACATCAATCAGATGCCGAACCCCATTTGCTTCCGCGCCTCTGCGTATCAGCCCAGCCATCTCGGCAAGCGGTTCAAAGCAGATCACCCGTTTCGCCATTGCGTTCTTGGCAGTGCGAAAAGCAAAAAGACCTTCACATGCCCCAACATCAAGAACCAGGCTCTCTGGGGTGGGTTTGATTGGCGCAGTCGTGTAACAGTGCGGATTTCGCTCGTCAAACTCCTGCTCGACAAGATACCACAAATTCGGGGTCGGCTGTTCGCGCCAGAAAAAAACCAGCCCATGCGCCGGCAGGTCGATCCTCCAGGCACCATCGGGTTGCCTCTCAATCCGGGTCTGGCTGCGCAGTGCGGCACCTGCCAAGCGGTGATGAAATCGCGCCGGCAAAACCACCCGGTCAACCTGCATCAGTGCGTCACTCAAAGAAAACAATCCCGGATACCGCCGCATGCGCATCCATGTCCGCAACACAACAACGGCATTTAACAGTGGGTTTTTCATTGTTCAACCGTGCGATGCCGTTCTGAACGCGCAAATGCAGCCAGACAGAACACCAGCAATGCGAGTTCCATCCCGCAATTCAGCCATGCTGCTGCTCCAACGCCGTGAAGCGGGATCAACCACCAGTTCAATGCCAAACCGCCGACAACCACCGGGGCGCAACATCGGGCCGCAGCCCAATCTCGTTTCCCGGCCAGCAAAGCCCAGATCACAACCCCACTCGCAATGGCAACAAACCTCCCGGCAACCAACACCGGCAGCAACGGAGCCGCAGCCAAAAAATCCCGGCCCCCGAGCAAACGCATAATCGGCATCCGGGTAACCCACAGACCCGCGAACGCCGCCAAACCAACTGCCAAGACCCCCACCACCACAAGATGTATCCGGGTCCTGAACTGCGCGGGAGCGCTGGTCCGCCAAGCGACAACCCTCGGATACAGCATCAAAGACAGGTAAACGAGAAACATCTGAAGAGCTGCTGCAAAAGCCCCCGCAGCCCTGTAATGCCCGCCGTCCCGCTCGCTTAGCAGGGCGTAACACAAAGGCAGGCCCATCGACGACAACGCAGTGTAACAGAGATTAAAACACCACATCGGACGTCCTTCTCGGAGCAACGACCGGGCCAACTCGAGGCTCTCAAAACGAAAAAGCCTGATTCGTTGCTCTCTGTGCACGTGCCACCAAACGGCACCCGTCACCAGCGCCGTCAAAATGAGCATCACCAACAAATCGCTCCCCGCAGCCTGTCCCGGACGGAAAAAGACGAGGTAACAGATGCTAACCGCAATGCTTGTGGAGTTTTGTATCAGCGAAAACTGGTGCATGCGTTCTGTGGCCTGGTAGTACCAACTGCAACTCAACGTAAGCACCCAAAGGTATGCGGCCCCCATCATCCAAACCTGCCGCGTCGTGGAATCCATCGGCAACAAAGCAACCAGCAACAACCACAGGCCTCCTGCCAACATCCCAACAAGAAACCGCAACGAAAACATCGCCGGCAAAACAGCGTCAAGCCGTGCCGTGCCGCTTGCCACGTGCCGCACACTCACCAGATCAAGGCCAAAATCGAGCGCAAGCTGGCCGTAAGTCGCTGCCACCATCACAGTCCCGGACAACCCAATTTTCTCCGGCCCCAAACAGCGCAGTGCGTAAGCAAGGCCGACAACCTGGACAAGCCGCCCCAGCCCCTGCCAAAAAACCGCTTTCCCGAAGTTCTGCAGAAACCGCATGCCACCCTCTTTTCTGAGCTGTTCGATGCTGTTCAGCCAGGACCAGAAATCATCCGGCCCCGGCGTGGTTTGGTTGTTCCTGCCCGAGATTGACATTGCCTTCGTCGGCGTAGGTTGACCATTTCTCAGTTTGCACGCAAACGCAAAGGGAAACGCCAAGACCCGCACCTGGGCTGAAGTCTGATTCTGAGCTGACCTGTCAACGGCGTTCTTCGTTGGCCACAGTGACGATGCCAGCCTCAACCACAAGGTCCTGCTCGTGAAACTGGACTGGTTTGCGGCCTTGGCCGATGCGTTCCCACAGGTGCGGGTGAATGGGCTGCTCAGTTTGAGTTGCTGCGGCCAAGGCGCGTTTCAGCACCTGGCTTTTCGCCCGCATATTTCGCAGCCCGGCGTAGCCGGAACCAAAGTTGCCTGGCGGGCAAAGCCGTTCGCATGGCCAACCCGCGACGCCGTTGAACGTTGTGAGTTGAACGTTGCACGTTGAGCGGTCCTTTCAGTTGACCGGCTTGGTCGTCCTTTGGCCAGAGCCAAGGCCCGTAGAGCCGACATATTTGTAGTGGGGGCGGACGGCACACCGGACAAGCTCCGTATGACCGGCATCGAACTCAGGGCGCATGTACAAACCGGTTGGTTCCGTTGCCAAAACCGCGGCGGGTTTGATGCCGCCCCTACGGGGCTGGGGGTCTGTTTGGGAACGTACAACGTGCAACGCTCAACGCGCAACGTACAAACCACAAAGGGGCTGCTGCACAACGAATGCTCAATTCAAGGGCCGCCCAAAGGCGGGACTCTAACGGCAGCGGGCGTGGCATCGCCCAATGCGCGCGACAAGCGATCGCTGCCAAGGTTCCGAGTTTACGCGGAAACGAGAAAACTGTCTGTCACAGGTTCGGCGCGCCGAGGGCGGCGCGCCCTACCTGCTTGCAAGGTTTCATGCATGGTAGGGCTCGCTGTCCCCAGCGAGCCGGAGTCAAGGTGTGTGTGCAACAAAGTGCCTGGCACTCTGTTTGCGTACCAGGCATGCCTTGCGCGTCTGCGCCCGGCCAGGCATCAACCAAAGCCACCATGCAACATCGACCAAGCAGACATGGAAGAGGTTTTTGGCTGCCTTGTGCGGGCAGCCAGCATGACCCGGTCCCACACCAACCGATACGCAAAATGCCACACGCTCTCGGGAATCTGTCCGGAAAGAACTTCTCGAAATTTTTGGCCTGTAACCCTGTGAGACTTGCGGGGTGGAGAGGCGGCCGCACACCGAGGCCGGCACAATGCCCGGCGGGCATTGTGCCGCCGCACGATTGCGTTGGCCCGACGTGGAGCCTGGCTAATTCGCGTCTCGCCCTTTCACGCCTTTGGAGCCCTTGGCCAACGGTTTGGCTGACTCCTTCGGGCGCAAGGCGCGCACTGCGGCGCCGGCCTGCCACATTTCTGAATTGCGTATTTCGGCGAGTTCTTTGGCAAGCTGCTCCTGGTAATTGGGCGCACCGCACGCGCGAATGACTCTTGCTGCTTCCTCGCCCGAGGCGACCCGGCGGTAAAGTTCCTTGAAAACCGGCATCACCGCTTTTTTGAACTTTGGCTTCCAATCGAGCGCGCCGCGCTGTGCCGTGGCCGAGCAATTCGAGTACATCCAGTCCATTCCCCGTTCGTCAACGAGCCGGATCAGACTCTGCGTGAGCTCCTCGACAGTTTCGTTGAAAGCCTCGCTTGGGGAATGGCCGTGTTGTCGCAGCACGCCGTATTGCGCTTCCATAATCCCCGCCAGCGCGCCCATCAGAACTCCGCGTTCGCCGACAAGATCGCTGTTGGTTTCGTGCTCGAATGTTGTGGGGAAAAGATAGCCTGAACCAATCCCGATTCCGATGGCGATGCACCGCTCGCGGGCGCGGCCTGTGAAGTCCTGAGCAATTGCGAAGCTGGAATTGATTCCCGCCCCGGAAAGAAAATTGCGGCGGACTGACGTGCCGGACCCCTTTGGCGCCACCATGATGACATCGACGTTTTCGGGCGGGATGACGCCGGTCTTGTTCTTGTAAGTGATTGAAAACCCGTGAGAGAAGTACAGGGCGTCGCCCGGTTCCAGATTGGCCTTTACAACGGGCCAGATTGCCCGCTGTGCGGCATCTGAAACCAGCATCTGAATAATCGTGCCTCTGCGCACCGCTTCGTCTATCGGGAACAAGGTCTTGCCCGGTTTCCATCCGTCCCGGACTGCGCGATCCCAGTCGCGCTTGAACTCGGGTGCCTGTCCAACGATGACGTTGAATCCGTTGTCACGCAGGTTCAGTGACTGCGCCGGGCCCTGGACACCGTAACCGATCACTGCGACAACCTCGTTCTTCAGGACCTTGCGCGCCCGCGACATTGGGAATTCCTTGCGGGTTACGACTTCTTCTTTGACACCGCCAAAGTCAATAATTGCCATTTGATAATCTCCATGTTGTGGCGCGAAGACCGCGCCTGTTCTTTTTGACGCAATGCGCACCGGATGCTACCGGGGCAAAGCGCTCCGTCAAACAAAATCAACCTTTCAACTGCGTGGGAGGGCAACTTTGCCCGTGCGGGTGAGCTCGAGAATCCCGAACGGCCGCATCAGTTCGATGAACTTCTCGACCTTGCTTTCGTCGCCTGTGATCTCGATGGTGAGACTGTTTTGCTGCACATCGATGATTTTCGCGCGGAAGATGTCCGTGATTTGCATCACTTCGGCTCTGGTCTGGGAGTTCACCCCGATCTTGATCAGCACAAGTTCACGGTCCACGTATTCGCCATCGCGGAAATCGTGCACCTTGATTGTGTCAACAAGCTTGTTGAGCTGTTTCACAATCTGATCAACGGTGGCGTCGTCCCCGCGTGTGACAATGGTCATCCGCGAAACAGTCGGGTCTTGCGTTGGGGCGACGTTGAGCGAATCAATGTTGAATCCACGCCCGCTGAACAGGCCGGCCACGCGCGTCAACACGCCAAACTTGTTTTCCACCAGCACCGATATGGTGTGTCTCATGGTTTTTGCAGCACTGCGCATCGCAAGCTTCCGCCGAATTGCGGTGGCTGCCGTGCCCACATCCACTTCACCAACCGCAGGCTTCATCCCGATGCCGGAGCCGGATTTCAGTCCGGCCTGTTCCGGCGGCGCGAGCTTCGATTTGTGCTTGAGCCACAAGATAGCATCCATGAGAACGCGGTCAACGCTGTTCACAGGCTGGACAGGGCAGCACGGATGTGGCACGGTGAATCGGCTGGCTCGGCCGTGTTTTGTGCCCTGCATTCTCGTTCGCTTGGCGGAAAAACATGCGCGCACGGCACCCGGCATTTGTCAGACGCAGCCACAAACATGGCGACCGGAATTGATGCATGAATGCGACCTGCCATCCCAAAAACACTTGTCCAGAGACCGTCCGTGGGGTGAATCCGACAACGGGGCAGGAACTTGACCCGCCGTTCCCATGCACGACCATTGATGAGTTGGACCGCGCTGTGCGGTGTGCAACCGATGCGTTCAGAACCTACAGCAGGTTGCCGGGAAAACGACGCGCAAGTCTTCTCGAAGCAATCGCAGCGAACCTCGAGGCGGGTGCCGACCCCATCATTGAACGCGCCCACACAGAGACAGCGTTGCCCAAAGCACGGCTTCAGGGTGAAATGGCGCGCACATGCTACCAGCTTCGTTTTCTCGGCAGGCTCGCAGAAGAAGGTTCGTGGGTCGATGCTCGCGTGGACCATGGGGCGCCCGACAGGAAACCGCAGCCCAAACCGGATGTGCGATCCATGCTCAGGCCAGTCGGGCCTGTTGCTGTGTTCGGTTCGAGCAATTTTCCACTGGCATTCTCAGTGGCCGGGGGCGACACGGCATCGGCTCTTGCGGCTGGGAACAGCGTGCTTTTCAAGGTTCATCCCGGTCATCCGGGCACGAGCGATATGGTCGGACGCGCCATTCAGAAAGCGGTGCAGGCATCGGGCATGCCGGATGGCGTTTTTGCCCTGCTTTTTGATTCCGGGACGGGAATAGGCGCTGCTCTGGTACAACATCCGCTGGTGAAAGCGGTTGGGTTTACCGGCTCGCGCCGGGCGGGCAGGATGTTTGTTGATCTTGCGGCTGCGAGACCGGAACCCATCCCGGTGTTTGCCGAAATGGGGAGTGTGAACCCGGTTTTTGTGTTGCCTCATGCAATGCACGAACGCGGTGCCGCAATCGCCGAAGGAATCCACGCATCAGTGATACTCGGCGTTGGACAGTTCTGCACAAACCCGGGATTGGTTGTGTTCAAGGCAGATCAAGCTGCCCGAGCTTTCCAGCAAAGGCTTGCCGAGCTGTTTTCCAACACGGCAGCCGGCACGATGTTGACGCCTGCCATTTGCCGGAATTTCATCAGCGGCATCGAAGCGTTGAAACGCGTTGACGGTGTGTCTGAACTCGCACATGGGACAACTGACAACGGCCCAAACAGAGCAGCCGCCGTCCTTTTGGCAGTTGACGCAGCGACTTTCCTGCGCGAACCGCTCCTTGCACAGGAGGTATTCGGACCAAGCACATTGCTGGTCCGGTGCCAAACGGAAGAAGAAATGCTGAATGTGGCAAACTCACTCGAAGGACAGCTCACTGCCACGGTGCACGCGTCCGATGCTGAGCTTGCCAAAGGTGGCGATCTCATCCAAGCGCTCGAGGCAAAGGCCGGGCGCCTGATCGCAAATGGATATCCGACAGGGGTCGAAGTCTGCGACGCGATGGTGCACGGCGGACCTTACCCTGCGTGCTCGGACGCACGGTCAACGTCGGTTGGCGCGCGCGCGATACAGCGGTTTGCGCGCCTGGTGTGCTATCAGAATTGGCCCGACCGGGCGCTGCCGGACGAGCTCAAAGACAGCAATCCGCTCGGTTTGTGGAGAATCGTTGACGGGGTGCCCGGCCGCCACTGAAACGCTGCGCGCTGCAATCGAAACAGAAAGCCATCACATCCGGCACGCCGATGCACTGACGTGCTTTGCAAGCCACACGAAACAGTTGGATGAAAGCCAACGTGAGTGCTATCGAGTGATGGTTCCTGTTCCGCGCGAACGCTGAACTCTGGCGGCGATCGATTGTCCTGCGCCTTGGGCATTATGGGGTGACGCGGCCGGCCGACCTGAGCCGCAGCTTGGTTAAGGGTTCAGGCCAAAGGCAGGCCCGAAGACGCGGTGTCAGGAGCAACCATGCCGAAAGAAGCATCAAGACACTGTTTTCAAGCAGCTTGAAGCAGATGTTGACTTCGCCTGCTCCGCAGCCGCAGTCGAATCTGACCGCACAAAACGGAATCTGGCTGGCGGCCTGCAAGACCAACGCGCGCTTCCAGACCACAATCGTAAAGGGCACCAACGTAGCCAATGAAACAAGTGCTGTGCCACGAACAGCCACGCCAAACAACAGTAGAAGTCCGCAAAACACTTCGAACCATGGGAGACTGGCTGCGATGATGTTCAGCCACAACGCCGACTCGAAAAGGTTGTACTGTCGCAGCAACTTGAGGAAATCCACCGGGTACAGGGCCTTGCTCAACCCCATGTAAACGTAAAGGCCGCCCACTGCGATTCTGGCAAGAAACGCGGCCAAATCCTGGGCGCGGGCGGAGCGTGTTCCTTGTAGCGGTGGGTTCATTGTTTTTTTTGCTGCAGTTCACCGCTGCCGCGGGGTCCGATTTCAACGGGCATGCCGTTGGTTCTCCATGCTTCAAATCCACCCGCGAAAACGTTGAGCCGCGCGGCCGGGATGCCGGCATCAACGAGGTACACCGAAGCGAATTCGCTGTCTTCGCAGTCCCCGCCGATGCAATACACGACCACTGTCTCGGCTTGCTGGCAGGCTGGAAAAACCGCGGGCAGGTACTTGTCGGGATAATAATGATCGAAATGATACGCAGCCGGGATGTGGCCTTCGAGATAGGACTGTTCGTTTCGCGAGTCAACGAAGACAATCAGTTCCTGTTCGCGGCGCGGGTCCTCGTACAACCGCCGAACTTCGGCAAATTCGATCCGCCGCAGTCCGCGCGCAGCCAATCGCTCGGCGAGCTTGTTTTCAGGGGACGCGTTTGTCGCAAGAAGTGCCGGGCTTGCGACGGCACCGGCGTTGTTTGTGGCGGATGCAGCTTGGGTTGGCGCTGGCGGAAAATAGTTGCGGGTGAGGGACAATCCTCTTGGTGAGATGCTGTTCGCCACCATGGCAATGGCGAATCCGACAGCGCCGACAATGAACGCTTCGATGAAGACGTTCATTATTCGTCTTTGAGGTTGGGCGCCGGCCAGATGGAACCCCATGTTCTTCACTTCAGCGCCCCTGCTTATTCAGGCCGTTGTGGCTGAATCGGGACAAGCTGCGGGAGCGTGGGTTGAGGCGGGGCAGGCGGTTTTGGCAATGCCGGCAAGGGCGTGGTGCGCACCGTGGGTTTGGTGGTCGTTACAGGACGGGACGGAACGGTTGTGGCAGTCGTCGGCACTCGCGCAGGCTGGGTTATCGGCACCTTGATCGTCGGGAACCTGGGATGATTGGACTTGAGGCTGACCTGGGCCTGTTGATTGGCCTGGAGTTGCACGCCGGCAGGAATTGTCACCGTGACAGAGAAAACTCTGCCTGTTTGGATTTCCCTGACAGACAATGTTGCGCCGGGAATGTTGATCGACGGGTCTGACAACACGAGAGAATTGGTCCCCGTGTTGCGAACTGTGATTGACCGGCTCACGGGCGCAGCCAAGGGACCGGGAGGCAAACTGATGAGCGATGGACTTGCCACGATCACAGGCTGGGCATAGGCATAAATGGGGATCGACAGCACGGGCGTGTTTGTGGAGGAGGTTTTCATTGAAATGTTTGCCTGGGCGAAACCCGAAGCCAATGCCTCCTGCAATGTCACCCGCAGCTCGAATTCCTTGCCTTCGCGCACTGTTGCCAGTTCGACACGAAATGCTTTGTTGGTGCATTCGGGGGGAGAGAGCGTCAGGGGCGTTTCGAGGTTGTTGACAATGCGAACGGTCTTGGTCTCGTTGGTGAATGTTTCGGCAGGAATGTTGAAATAGACTGACAAGGGACTGATGTCGATTGGATTCCAAATCAGGGCTTTGAGCTGGAGGAAAATGTTGCTTTGGCGGACGGCGTTGCATGTGACCGTGGCGGTTTTTGTGACGTTCCCTGAAAAACCGGACGTGTTGAACTGGAGTGGAATGCGGCCGGTTTGGCCCGGTTCAACCCGCGTGTCCCATGCGCCAGCAGTGGTGCACCCGCAGCTTGGACGGACGGAGATTATCTCGAGTGTGGCGTTGCCTGTGTTCGTGAAAACAAACTCGTGTTTCACAGATGCACCGGACTCGATTTTGCCGAAATCATAAACCAGCTCCGCGAACTGAATTCTCGGTCCGTTTTCGACTGTGCTTGTTGGGGGCGGCGGCACCGGCGACACAGGGAGAATTTCGCCCGGGGAAGGCACTGCTGACTCACTTCGTGATAGCCACACAAAGGTCGTCAGGCATGAAACCAAAACAATCACCTGTTTCATATGCCATGATTTTACACAGCCATGCCGAAAAGAAAAGCCCTGCTAAACGCTTTCCGCAGACGACGCGCTGGTTGCCTCGAGCAGGCGCACCCCGCGTCCGGGCAATGGAAACCACAACCGGAATGTGGTTCCCTCTCCCAGTTTGCTTTCGACCTCGATGCGCCCTCCGTGCGCGCGGACAATTCTGTAAACGATCATCAAGCCGAGCCCGGAGCCTTTCTTCTTCGTGGTGAAAAGCGGTTCAAAAAGCCGATTCAACTGGTCGCGCGGGATTCCCACGCCCGTGTCAGTCACGCTGACCCAGATGCCATCGCCGAGCACGCCGGTCTCGAGCGTCACCTTGCCGCCCTTGGACATGGCCTGCATCGAGTTCTTTATCAGGTTGACAAGCGCCTGCTTGATCTGGTCGGGGTCAAGCGATGTCTCGGGCAGATGTTTTGCGAGCCGTGCCTCGACGATCAAACCCCGGTTGTCAAGCTCGGGCCGCAACAGCTCGATTGTGTTGTTGACAACGTCGTTGAGCGATGCCGGTCTCAGCTTGGGCTGCGTGAAACGCGTGGCCTGAAGGAAGTGCGTGACAATGTAATCCAAACGCGCGATCTCGCCTTTGGCAACCCCAAGATATTTCTCGAGCCGATCGACACTCTGGGCAACCGTTGCATCAGGCACAGCGGCATGGGCGCGGCGCCGCCCGATGGCGCGTTTTTCGTCCGGCTCGACCGCCATGTGTGACCGGAGTTTCTTCAATTCCCGCTCCATCAATTGGAGGTGGATGCTCAGCGCGTTGAGAGGATTGCCCAGTTCATGAGCAACGCTCATCGCGAGCAGCGTCAGCAGTTGGACACGCTCGCTTTCGACGGTGGCGACGGTTTGTTGGCGCGCTTCGGTAGCGTCATGGATGACCACGGCGACGCCGACAGGTTTTTGGCCCTCGCCCGCGAGCGGAACAGCCAGCAACCGCAGCAAGCGCGGGCGCGGATACTGAACCTCAAGCTCGAGCCTGAGAACACCCGGCCCCTCGTTTTGGACAAGAGCAACCACCTTGTCCCATTCAAGGTCAGGCAAAACCTGGGCGGCCGACTGGCCCGTGGCAGAGTCGGACTGGATTCCGAGCAGGCGGGTTGCGGCCTGGTTCAGGTAAGCGATGCGCCCGTTGGGATCGACCACCAACACGCCATCTTCGATCGTATGCAACAGCGTTTCGAGGAAATTCCGTTCCCGCGCCAGCCGCTCGACGATTTGCTGCAGACCGTCGGTGTCGAGGCGTGCGATCCTGCCGAGGACTTTGTCGAGGAAACTGGACTTGCTTGCGGTTGCCATGATGCCCGGTTGCGGTTGCGGCGTCAGAACCAGTTCTTGCGCCGGAAAAACCGGTAGGTCAGCGCTGTTGCGACTATTGTAAATGCCGTGGCGTACCAGTACCCGTGTTCGAGTTCCGGCATGTTCCGAAAGTTCATTCCGTACCATGTGCCCACCAGCATCATCGGCGTGGTTACAATAGTGATCAGTGTGAGCAGCTTTATGATTTCTCCGGTCTGGTTCGAGCTCATGCTGAGGTACACCTGCAAGATGCCCGTCAAAGAATCGGTATAGGCTTGCGCCAGCTCTTCGATGTGGGAGAGCGCGTCGTAAACGTCCCGGTAGTATGGGACAAGATGCGCTCTTATGAGCTTGAACTCGCCCCTTGCAAATCTGGCAAGCACCTCCCGCTGCGGGCCAATGATCTGCCGCAAGTGCAAAACCTCCTTCTTGATCTGGATGATCTTGTTCAGCACTTCCCGTCCCGGGTGCTGCAAAACCTCGGCTTCAAGCTCGCCGATCTCGAATGACAGCTCTTCAAGCGCAGGTTTGTAATTGTCAACCAACACATCCAGCAGATTGTGAGCAACGCGGTCCGGTGCTCGTGCAATGTGGACGTTGCTCCTGAGGCAGCGCTCCGCTGTCACCTCGACGCTCTTGAGCGGGACGACGTGGTAGGTCACAAGAAAGTTTTTGCCGAGGAAGAAGTTAAGTTCTTTTGTGGCGAACACGCCGTCTTTGCGGCTGTAGTCCACCGCATGAATCACCATGAAAAGGTACGGCGTGAACCGGTCGCCTTCCTTCGGCTGATACTCCTCGACCTTGGGCGCCTGGCTTTCCGTCACGCAGTCCTCGATCGACAGCGGGTGGAAATGGAACACATCTTCGAGGTAGAACTTTGCTTCCTCGGGCGTGGGATTTTCGAGGTCAACCCACAGGAAAAGGTTTGTGTCAGTCAAGAGCGTCGGCATCAGGAAAGCCTCGATGTTCTTCGAATGAAGCCTTCCCTGCGTGGTAAATGCAAATGACCTGACCATGGTTGAGTTGTGACCAAGCCGCTCCTCTCTGGAGCGTTCGCAAACCGCCTTGGATTCTAGTCGCGTCCCTGAGACAAGCAAGCTCAGGTTTGTCAAAGCCGCGATTGCCGCTGGTGCGCACTGCGGAAATTGCTGTCAGTCGCTGCGTTCGACGGCCGCGCTCATGTGCATTGCCATACCCAGTCGCCCTTGGTGAGGTCGAGGTTCTCCCGGCCTTTTGTCTTTCCTGTCCGGCCGAGCACTCCGCCGTCGTCTGTCTGGTTCCAGCCCACCGAGTAGAGGATGAAACCGCCGCTGTCGGTTGGGCGGTATTTCAAGGGCTCGCCAGAGATCAGGTCGTGCGGCAATTAATCGATGAAGCGCGGCACCAACGCCAGAAGCGAGTCGGGCCAGGCACCGACAACGGCGGTCACCTGGCGCTCGTTATGGCGCCGCATGCCTGGTCGGTCTGAGGCCGAGCCTCGTCGAACTACGAGAGCACTTCGGCCAGAATCTTCGCCGCCATGTCAGCCCGGTAGGCACGGAGCTTGTCGCGCAGCTCGGGCCGTTTCCCGGCCAGTATTGCTACTGCGAACAAAGCAGCGTTCAGTGCGCCGGGTTTGCCAATGGCGAACGTGCCGACAGGGATTCCGCCCGGCATTTGAACGGTGGATAACAGAGAATCGATGCCTTTGAGCGAAGCGCTTTCCATTGGCACACCAAGCACAGGCAACAACGTGTGAGCTGCCGCCACACCGGCAAGATGTGCTGCGCCTCCGGCAGCCACAATAATGACTTCGAATCCGCGTTCTTCCGCTTTCGAGATGTACTCTGCCGTTTGATGTGGTGTTCGATGGGCTGAAAGCACACGGCACTCGTTTGGCACGCCAAACTGGTTCAGCAAATCACGAGCGTGCCGCATCACTTCCCAGTCGCTCTTGCTTCCCATGATTATTGCCACCAGCGGGGATTCTCCAGTACTCATAGCTCAAGATTTGCCTGCGATTTCTGCTGCCGCCGAATGTGCGCTTTTGCCGATTGGATTTGCACGGGTCCCGTGGCTGCCACGCCGAAGATTCGCTGTGCCGATCACAAGTGATCTTCGTCATCAGCGGTTTCAGTTTCAACGGGACCGCCCCGGTCAAGGCCGCTGAACAAATACAGCCAGGTGTAAAACGCCGCTGCCAGCATCGCGCACAACAAATAAAAAAACCAGTTGAACATCTTCCGAAATCCAAGATAAAGCAGCCGGTCAAAGCAATAAAGTGCAACAAAAGCCATGGCAACGCCGATCAGAATCCGCCCCCACTTCTTGCCCATGTAAAACCCGGACGCCGCCGTGATCAGCACAATCCCCGCCATGACCGGCACCGGAGCGAGTTTTGTCAGCCGCACATCCCGCCACAAGATCAAACCAATGCAAGCAAGGCCGACCGCAACCCAAAAAAGGCCCAGAACAACCCGATTCCAGTAAACTATTCGGCCGGTCTTGGAAGTCTCGTTCATGGGGCTTTGAATCCCGCGGCAAGTTTCACATTGGCAGTCTGCAATCCGATTGCAGCAAGGAGCGCGGGCCGGTGTTGGCGCGCTTGAACGCTGCCGATGCCGCAGCTCGCGTTCCCTTCATTGCTCCATCGCATGCGCAATGCAATTACCACGAACCGCCCCGGCTCGGCAATTACAAACAGGCACTGGACAATCGTCCCCAAGTAGGGCAAGCATTGCAATGCAATGAAACGAGCTGCATGGCTGTTTGCGATGGGCATGGCCTGCGCCGCCGCCGCACTGAATTGTCTGCAAGCCGCAGTGCCAACCATGCCCAACATCATATTCATCCTCGCCGATGATCTCGGCTACGGTGATGTGGGCTGCTACGGCCAGGAAAACATTCGGACCCCAAACATCGACCGGCTCGCCGCCACAGGAATGCGATTCACCCGCGCTTACGCCGGCGCCACTGTATGCGCCCCGTCGCGATGCGTTCTAATGACAGGTCTCCACACCGGTCATTGCAGGGTCCGCGGCAACGGCGGCCAAACACCGCTCGCTCAATCACTGCGCCCGCAGGATGTCACCGTCGCCAGCATCCTCAAGAGGGCCGGATATACAACCGGCCTTTTCGGCAAATGGGGGCTGGGCGATGCCGGCACGCAGGAAGTCGGATTGCCACGCCGCCAAGGGTTCGACTGTTTCTTTGGTTACCTGAACCAGACACACGCGCATAATTATTACCCAACCTTCCTCTGGCGCAACGAGGAGAAGGTCCCGCTCCGGAATGTCGTTCCAAACGAACTCCCAAATGGCGCAGGCGTCGCCTCGGTTCGCGTCGATTACAGCCCCGATTTGATCACAGACGAAGCGCTGGCATTCATCCGAAGGTCTGCTGATAAACCGTTCTTCCTCTATTATGCCCCGACATTGCCGCACGCAAACAACGAAGCCCGCAACCGCGGCCTCGAAGTGCCTGATTATGGAGAGTATTCATCCCGCGATTGGCCGGACCCCGAAAAAGGGTTCGCCGCAATGGTCACCAGGCTCGACCGCGACGTCGGCCGCATAATGAATCTTCTGCGCGAACTCAACCTCGAAAGCCGGACATTGGTGGTTTTCACGTCGGACAACGGCCCACACAAGGAAGGCGGCCGTGACCCTGGTTTTCATCGTTCCAGCGGACCATTGCGCGGCATCAAACGCGACCTC
>JARYMD010000420.1 GCA_029907285.1 Verrucomicrobiota bacterium
CATCCACGACGCCAGCGCGGGCGCGGCGAATGATTCCTGATTCTCCTTGACTTACCCACGAAATTGCCGGAATATCCGTCTTAAGAACTCAACGAAAGCCTGAATATGAAAACAGGAGTGTTATCCAGTGTTGGAGTGAAAGGATTCGGAGCCCTGTTTTTGGCTGCATTGCTTGCTGTGTGGGTGGTTCCAGCCATCGCACAGGAACGAGAAGAAGGCCAAAGAGACATGCTGGAGAAGCAGCGGCAAGAAATGAAACAGAAACTCACCGAACTTCAAGCCGAGCTGAAGAAATTGGAAGGCGCGGGCAAGGAAGACCGCGCTGCCGACGTCAGACGGCAGGTTGAACGGATCAAGAGAGCCCTGACAGCTCAGGAACCGCGTGCTGAGGGACCAAAAGCCGGCGAGCCCCGGCGGATGGCGCGAATCGAGCGCGAAGCTGTTCGCCGACCCGAGCGGGAGCGCGCCGAAATGGAGAAACGACATGAACATTTGCGCATGGCGGTTGAGAACCTGCATGCCGCAGGGCTGCCCGACCTTGCAGAACGCGTTGCCAGGGAAGGGAAACGAATCCTTGCGGAACAACAAGGCATGGAGCCGCGGCCGGGTGTTTTCCCTGGTCGTCCCGGGCCGATGATGGAGCAGATGCGGAACGAGCTGCAGGAGTTGCGCGAGGCCGTGCGGAACATGGACCGGCGCATTGATGAATTGGCGCGGCAGGCTGCCGAACTCAGAAAACGAGGAAAAGACGAACAGCGGTAGTGGGCCAATGTTTGGCCAGGCCTGCTGCTTTGCGTTTTCGGGCAAAGTGCAGGCAGGCCGACGCGCTGATGTGCTTCGCAAGCCGGATGAAGGTCTTCCGCCCAAAGGCGGAACTCGAACGCGCCGGTGGCACAACATCTCCCAACGCGTGGCACTACCGATCGCTGCCAGAGTTCCGCGTTTATGTGGAAATGTTAGAAATTTCCAGCCCAATTCCGGCGTGCCGGGGACGCCGTGCCCGCCATTCATGAAGTCATGGATTGGCGCAGGGATGTGCCTGAGTGGTTCAGCGCACGACGACTGTTCCGACGCCTTCGTCGGTGAAGATTTCGAGCAGGATGGAGTGTGGCACGCGGCCGTCCACGAAAGAGACCTTTTCAACGCCTGAGTCTATTGCGGCGACGGCGCTATCGACCTTGGGAATCATGCCGCGGCTGATCACCCCGGATTCCTTGAGCGGCTGAACCTCACTGGTGCGCAGCACGGAGATGAGGGTTGCAGGGTTGTTGGGGTCGCGGAGCAGGCCGGGCACGTCGCTCATGAAAACCAGCCGGCGGGCGCGCAGTGCGATGGCGACTTGTGTTGCTGCGAGGTCAGCGTTGCAATTGTAGATGCGGCCTTCGGCGTCTCGCGCAGTTGGACTTATTACCGGGGTGATTCCTTTTTCAATGCATTCGATCAACGGCGCAGTGTTGACCTCTGTCACCTCACCCACGAAACCAAGGTCAAGCGGCTCGCCGTTTGGCCCTGTGGCACAGAGTGGACGGCATGTGAACAGGTCTGTGCCTGCAAATCCTTTGGCAATCCCGCCGAGCGAATTGATGGTTTCTACGATGCCGGGGTTGATTTCGCGTGAGAGGACCTGGTCCACAACCTGGACAGTGGCCTGGTCGGTGACGCGCAGGCCTTGAACGAACTTGGCGGTTGATCCCGCTTTTTCCATTGCGCGGGTGATTGCCTTGCCGCCGCCGTGAACAACCACGGGGTTGATTTCCACCGCTTCCAAAAAGACGATGTCGCGCGCGACCTCGGTTCGAAGAGCCGGGTCGGGTGAATCCATGAAACTCCCGCCGTACTTGATGACGAAGGTGGCGCCGCTGTACTTCTGGATGTACGGGAGAGCCTCGAGAAGCGTTGCAGCTTTTTCAATCAGGTTTTGCATGTGTGGCAACGGAAGAAACAGTTGGATCGATTCTCCAGAAAACCGCGCCGATTGGGTGCGTTCACCCGCCGAGCGCTGACGGGTTCGAGAGGTCGCCCTTGTTGAAATCGACGTATGCCTCGGTCAGATCAGCAGCGTAAATGACGGCCGAGCAGCGCCCGACGTTCAACCGAATATGAAGGTCGAACTGCCGCGGAGCCACTGCCGCGCGCAACAGATCGAACTTGATCTTGGTCGGCTGGCCTTTCTTGAAGCACCAAACGATTCGCCGGCTGCCCGGGGCGCTGTAGCCGATGTCGATCTTTTCCTCGGCAATTCGCGCGCTGCTGTAACCGACCGCATCAAGTATCCGGCCCCAGTTGGGGTCGCCCCCGTACCAACTTGTTTTTACAAGCGCGCTGTTGGCGACGGCGCGCGCCGCGGCGTCGGCTTCGATAACGCTTCTGGCGCCTTCAACTCTGACGGTGACAAACCGCGTGGCGCCCTCACCGTCGCGCACGATCATGTGCGCGAGCGTAAGGCAAACATGATCCAACGCAGCCTGAAAAACCCGGGCTGGAGCAGAGATTGGTTCGTGGACTGGCGGAGCGCCGGCGGTTTTGTTTCGGGACGGCCTGTAATCGGCAGCGCGGATTGGGTTGTTAGATGCAAGGCCGTTGGCGAGGACCAGGACCGTGTCGTTGGTGCTCATGTCGCCATCGACGGTGATCCGGTTGAAGCTGGCCGCTACTGCTCGGCAGAGGGCGGCGCGGAGTGCGGGAGCCTCAATGGCAACGTCGGTGGTCAGAAAAGCCAGCATGGTTGCGTGCGGGACAATCGCAGCCGGCCGTTGGCCTGTCGGGCTCATTCCTGGCTGAATCATGCCTGCGCCCTTGCAAATGCCGCCTATGCGGACCTGGCGACCGCCGATGGCGAACTCGACACTGACGGTTTTGGCGAGCGTGTCACTGGTCATGATTGCTTCGGCAGCTTCAGCGGCGTGCTCGGGGCTGCCGCCAAGGCTCGAGACAGCCTTGCGGATGCCACGGCGGACATTGGGCATGGGAAGCTGAACGCCGATCCGGCCGGTCGAAGCCACCAACACAAGTTGCTCCGGCAGATGCAAAAGACGTGCAGCTTCCGAAGCCATTTCTTCGGCGTTTTTGAGGCCGAGAGCGCCCGTGGACGCGTTTGCGTTCCCGGAGTTGGCGACGATTGCCTGGGCGCGCCCCTTTGCGATTCGCCGGATGCAAAGTTGAACCGGCGCGGCTTTCACCTGGTTGGTTGTGAACATGCCGGCTGCCACGGCAGGCACATCTGATACAATAATTGCAAGGTCGCGCTTGCGGCCTTTTTCCGAGCCTTTACCTGTGCCGAGACGCTTGATGTCACAGAAAACGCCTGCAGCACGAAATCCGCGCGGGGCAACAATCGATCCCAGCACCGTCTTCAGAGTTTTTTGCATGGCAGGCATTTGGTCAGCAGGTCAGACCAGTTGTGTTCGCGTTTTTTCACCCGCTGTGGAACAGGCGCATTACCGCTCCTGGCCGCTGCCCCGGGCAGCGCGGCGCGACAGAGCGCCATCAATGCAACGAAAACGAATCTCTCGGTGAGAGCATCGCGTTGCGGCTGCGCCGCACTGTGAGTACATCGGGACATCGCTTTCGAGACTCGTCTTCGAGGTTGTGGATGTCAAGCGCAGCCGGTTCACATGCGCAATCTGACAAACTTCGCCTCGTAGGGTTGAAA
>JARYMD010000421.1 GCA_029907285.1 Verrucomicrobiota bacterium
CGATGGCAGCGCCGTTGTGACCACCTTGCCGGCTGCCAGAGAAGCAGATACACAGGAATTGACCAAACTCGCGGCGTGGAAATCTTCGCGAATATGAACGATTTTCCAATATAATCATACGGCCCGGCGCAGCCGGAACCAAAGCAGCCTCAGGGACACCGAGCCAACGACTGCGACCGTCGATGAGCGCTGCGCTGTTGAACGCTGTACGTCAAAAGTTCCTGTCACTTGGCCCACTTGGCCGTTGTGCCCGGGAGATTTGCGGGTTGACCGGTGGGTCCTTGGAATCTCAACGTCAGAACTCGAGCGGAATGCGCACAACGATCCCGCCCATGACATCGCCGACCTTGAAATCTGTTTTCGGGCTGGCCGGGTGAGTGTTGTGGCACTCGGCACATGACGGCAGAGTGGCAAAATCAGCATACACAGCCGTGAAATAGCTGCGTCCGCCGAGTTCTTCCTCGGCATAGAATGGTTCGTTTGGTTTGCTTGCGACTGCCTCGAGGCCCTGTTGTTCGATCATCGTTTGGGGGCCGTGACTCTTGTTGATTGGCCAGAGAGACCGGAGCGTGTAGGAGAACTCGGCGCCTTTCTGTTGGATGCTTCGAGCGGCATGGCGCAGCATTTGCGCGTGCACGGGCAGGCATTGTTCTGAGCGCCAGTTTTCGCTTGCTGCGATCCGCTTTTGGTCGGATGCAAGCCTTTGCACGATCAGCTCCGCGTACGCCTGTCTGTCGGCTGCGATGACTGCGTGCAATGAACCGGCTAACTTTTTCAGGCTGACCGATCTGAGTTTGTGCGCTTTTTCCTGTGATTCTGCGGCAGACCATCCTGCAGCCAGAACCAGGCCGAAAAGGAAGAACGCTGAGATTAGCGAAGGTGCTTTCATTGTGATGGTTCGCGCAAGACGAGAATTTGATCAACATTCACATTGGTGAGAGTCTGCGAAACTCTGCTCGGCCACCAAAGCACAACCATGTCGATTTTGGTTGTTTGTCCGAGTCCGACATGGACGCGCGGGTCGCTTTGCATGAGAAAGCCTGAGGGGCATGTGGCTTCGGCGCGCCAGGTTTTGCCGCCCGCGTGAATCTCGATGCGTGTGCCATAGGCGTTTCTGTTGCTGCGGGTGCCTTCGAGTTTGAACTTCAGCCAGTGGTTGGTGGCAGGGGACCTGTTGCGCAAGAGAAAGACGCGGTCCGAAATTGCTGTGATGAGAATGTCCAGTTTCCCGTTGTTGTCGAAATCGAGCACGGCGTTTCCGCGGCCATTGATTGGTGTTTTGAAGAACGCACCGCCTTTTGGTCCTGCGTCGGTGAATCGTGCGGTCCCATCGTTTTCGAGGAGCAGGGATACCATGCCGTCCAGTGTGAATGCGCTGCCGTTTGCGATGCACAAATCAAGGTCGCCGTCGTTTTCGATGTCCATGAAAACGCCGCCCCATGCGGTATATTTTTGAGTTAGGAGGCCGAGGCCTGAGGCCCACATGCGATCTTCGTAAAGGCCTTTTGGCGTCCGGAGGTAGAGCGAGCCGTAACCGAGGCGCGTAACATAAATGTCGAGCAACCCATCGCCGTTGACATCTCCGACAGCGGCGTTCATTGAGCCCGGGGCTTCGCCGATGGAATTGAAAGCGACCCCGGCGTCGATGGCGATGTCGTGGAATTTTCCATTGCCGTCGTTTATCCAAAGCAGATTTGGCGTATCATCGTTGGAGATGTAAATGTCGGTGTCGCCGTCCCAATCGCAATCGAATGCTGTGACTGACATTGCGCGATCGCCTGTGCGATGGAGGCCGGCTGCTTGTGTGATGTCTTCGAATGTGCCATCGCGGCGGTTTCGGTAAAGGCGGTTTGGCTCACCTTTGTAGGCGAGCGGTCCCGGATAAGCGCCGGGGTTTTGTTCTGACTCCTGAGAGGGGACGTAGGTCAGGTAATTGGCGACGAACAGGTCCAGCCACCCGTCGTTATCCGCATCGAGAAACACGGCTGATATGCCTGTTCCAGTGTCGCCGACGCCCGATTTGGCGGTGACGTCTTCAAATGTTCCGTCGCCGCGATTTCGGTATAAGATGTTCTGGCCGATGTTGACCACGTAAAGGTCGGTGTACCCGTCGTTGTCGAAATCGCCAGCAGCGGCGGCGCTGGCGTAACTGTGTCCTGCAACGCCTGCTTTGTCTGTGACATCTTCGAATGTTCCGTCGCCGCGATTTCGGTAGAGGCGGTTTGGTTGGCGCGGTGTGTTTGGCGGTGCGCTTGTTACGCTGTCGAGCGGCCCCCAATTGACGAGGTAGATATCCATGTACCCGTCGTTGTCGTAGTCGAACACTGCGCCGCCGGCGCCGTTGGAGAGGAGGATGTTGGCTATTTGCTTGTGGCAGAACTGATGGACAAAGTCCAATCGGGCCTTTTGGGTGACATCCTCGAACCAGTCAGCGGGGTTGAGTTGGATTGGTGGTGTGGGTGGGCGCGGATTTGACCATGCATCTGCTGCACAGCAGGGGATTGCAATTATCATCAAAGCGATTGCGGAAAAACTGGATCGGCTAATCCACGCCACGGGGCTGGTTTTCCACCGAGCTTGAATCTGGTTGTCTTCGCCTGAGGTCACGGCGCTGTTTAATAATGGGTTCCTCATCCGATTTCCAGTTCAAAGACCCTGAAGCAGTTCGATCTGATAGAATCGGATTCGGTTTGTGGCTGTGGTGTCGAGGAACTCGGTGCGTGTGCCGGTGGCTGTGACGGGGGCCCCGACTTTCCGCCATTTGTCGGACGGCGCGAAACTGTCGCGTGTCCAGAGCTGATACCGGGCGCCGGGCACGCTGTTCCATCCGACGGTTGTTCCCGACGATGCGAGTGTGACGTCGTTGAGTTCGACAGTTGGCACGGAGGAACCGGCCATTGGATCAGACCCGGCTAAGTATTCGTACTTGTTGCTGAATCCGTCAGAGTCAGGGTCTGCGTTTGGTCCAGCTTCAGCCGCCACCCATAAAGGGAAATGACGCCGCTGGAACATGTCATCGAGGCCATCGTAGTTGTCGTCGAACCATTCAGGGGCAACTTCAAAGAATCCGTTTGCGTATGCGACGTCCTGGCCGCGGGAAACAATCAGGCCGCGCAATCCGGGGAACGCGTTTTTGCTGACACTGACCCGCGCGAGGATGAGGTTGTATCCCCATGCGTTTGTTGTTCCCATGGGCTCGAGTGTCACGTCGCTTCCCGTAACGCCCACGGTTGCGCCGAGAAGCGAATCGCGGCTGTACACGCCGACGATCCAGTTGCTTTGGCCCGGGCGCATCACAGAAGTTGCATTGGAAGGAAACGGGTGAGCCTGGTCCTGGCTTGCGAGCCGGATTCCAACGATGCGGATTGGCGGGCTGGCAACTGTGAGCGCGAAATTGAGTGTGAAGCTTCTCCCGGCGGCGATTGTGACGTTTGTGCCCGTTGTTGGGAGAAATGAAGTGAAAGCCGATGTGTAATCCGGGCCGATGTCATTGCCCCGGACAAGAAACGGGCTGGATGTCGTGGAGTCCAATGGGCAGACACGGACGTTGTACGTTCCGGGGACGAGCGCCGGCAAAGCGTATGATCCGTCGGCTCTGGAAACGGCT
>JARYMD010000422.1 GCA_029907285.1 Verrucomicrobiota bacterium
GCTTTTACATGACGAGGTTGGTGGCTGTAACGTTTTTTGGGCCGGAACGGACGCAGCTTGCGGGGCAAGCGCGAGAGTCCAGGCTGATTCTGACAATTCCGCTGGTCATTCTGGCGGTGCCGAGTGCGTTTGCGGGTTTCTGGGGCATAGACTCGGCTTACGCGAGCCAATTCAACGGCGCTGCGGTTGAAGGGGCAGTTGGACGAATCGCGGCGCCTGCGCACTCGTCTGTTGTGGCCGCGTGCGGTCTTGGCGCTGCAATTGTGGGCATTGTGGCGGGGCTTGCAGTTTATTGGAATGCGGCCACTGACCGCTTGCAGGAAAAGCTTGGACTGTTGGCGAGCTGGGCTCGGAACAAATTCTATTTCGATGAACTTTATGCGGCGCTCAACGAGGCAACCCATGAATTCCTGTCCCGGCTTGCAGACGGCGTTGACCGGTGGGCAATCAGCGGAATCATGGTCCGGGGCGTGCATGGCAGCATCGAGCTGGCTGGGCGGCTGTTGCGCCTCACACAGACGGGGAACATTCAGATTCATGCGGTGTTGTTGGGGGCAGGAATTGCGATTCTGCTGCTGATAGTGCTGCGGCATTGATGGCATGGACCCGCTGACGATCATAATAACGGCTCCGCTTGCAGCGGCCGGGTTGGTTGCGGTGATACCCGGTAATTACCGGTTCTTGATTCGCGTAGTGGCGCTTCTGGCGACTTTGGTGTCGGCGGCGGTTGCGATCTGGGTGTTTGCTGCATTTGAACCCGGGGCGAGCGGGCTTCAGTTCGAGACAAAATCGGTGTGGGTGAAATCTCTGGGAATTGGATACCGCGTTGGGTTGGACGGGGTGAACGTTGGGTTGGTTTTGATGGGTGCGTTGGTGGCTTTTGCGGCCGCGTGCGTGTCAAGGGATATTACGGAGCGCGAAAAAGAGTATTACCTGCTTTTGTTGCTGATGGCTGGGGGGATACTTGGCGCTTTCCTTTCATGTGACATGTTTGCGTTTTACTTTTTCCATGAACTGGCGCTGGTGCCGACGTTCCTGATGATAGGGATTTGGGGGCGTGGTGAGGACCGGGTTTACGCCACATACCAAATCACACTCTATTTGAGTTTTGGGGCGCTGCTGGTGTTGGTCGGGTTGATTGCGCTGTACGTTCAGTGTGGCGCGCAAACGTTCGACATGGTGGAGCTTCAGCAGCAAGTGGCGCAAACGCCGGTTCCGGCTTCGGCCCAGCGATGGATGTTTCCGCTGTTGATGTTTGGGTTTGGGATACTGGCTTCGCTTTGGCCGTTTCACAGTTGGGCGCCGGCCGGTTACGCCGCCGCGCCCACGGGCGTGGCAATGCTGCATGCCGCGGTGATCAAGAAATTCGGGTTGCTTGGTCTGGTACGGGTAGCGTTGCCGCTGCTGCCGGATGGCGCGCGTGAGTGGGTGCCGGTGATGGGTGCGTTGGCTGTTGGGAATCTGCTGTACGGCGGGTGGGTCGCCATGCGGCAAACTGATCTGAACAGGCTTCTTGGGTATTCGAGTGTTGCGCATATGGGGTTTGCGTTTTTGGGTTTGGCGAGCCTGACCATTTTGGGAGTGACGGGCGCCGTCGTTGTGATGATCGCCCACGGCTTCCTTTCGGGACTGAGTTTCGCGTTGAGCGGTTATTTGCGTCGAGTGGCTGGCACGACACAAATGGAGAGGATGGGCGGGCTTTTGGATAAAGTGCCGTTCATTGGGGCTTTATTGGTGATGGCCATGCTGGCAGGATGTGGCGTGCCCGGGTTTGCGAACTTTGTGGGCGAGCTGCTGGTGTTGTTCGGCGCGTGGGAAGTTAACAAGACATGGGTTGTTCTTGCGGCATGGGCGGGCTTGGTGGTTGGGGCAGTTTACACGTTGCGCGCTGTGCGAACAATTCTGCACGGGCCATTGCGCACGAAATTGGCGGCTGCGGCCGACCCGGCCGGCGCATGGCACAGGTCTGCTTACGCGGCACTTGTTGTTGTATTGCTGTTGTTCGGGGTCGCGCCAGGATTGCTGACAGCGCGGATCAAGCCCAACGCCAAAGCAGTGTTGGGGGCAGCGGCGAAACGGATCGAGATGAAAGCCGCCGGTGAAAATGGGAGAAACCCAGCAGGCGCTGTCGCGGCGGGAAGTGTTGGGGTGCGTCAATGAGCGGGTTCTCTGCCATAGGACTGGAGCTGGCCGTTGTGGTTGGTGCGCTGGCGATTTTGGTGATTGGCGTTGGCGTGCCTTCGGAGCGAAGATGTTTTTTGAGCTACGCGGCAGCGTTGGTTGTTGGGCTGGTCCTGCTCTCATCGTTTTTGGTTTCATGGCCGGGGAAGCAGGCATTTTTTGAGGGGACATATCTGTTGGACGGGCTTGCGCTGTTTTTCAAGAGGCTGTTCTTGGTTGCAGCGGGTTTTGTCCTTGTGATGGCGTCGGGCAGTTCGAGAAAGACGGTTGTTGGCGTTGAGTTTCCGGTGCTGGTGCTGATTGCGTTGGCGGGCATGATGTTCGCCGCTTCGGCGGGCGGTTTTGTTCTGTTGTTTGTCGCGCTCGAGTTGGTGACGGTGACATTTTACGTATTGGTTGCTTTTGCGCGGGACACGCGGCGGAGTTTGGAAGCGGGTGTGAAATTTCTGATTATTGGTGCAGTTACTTCTGCCTTTTTGGCGTTTGGCATGGCGTTTGTGTACGGAGCGGCTGGCACGATGAACTTCGACGAGTTGAGGGTGGCGTCGATTGATGTCGGCAGGAAGCAACTGTTTGATATTGGGCTTGTTCTGGTGTTTGTCGGGGTTGGATTCAAGCTGGCTGCGGTACCGAGTCAGATGTGGGCGCCGGATGTGTATGAGGGCGCACCGGCTCCTGTGGGGGCATTTTTGGCCAGCGGCTCGAAGGCCGTGGGGTTGGTGTTGATTCTGCGGGTGATGAATTCGACGATGCAGCAGGGCGAAACGTTGTGGGCTGTTTTGTTGGCAGTTTCGGCAGCAGCGTCAATCCTGTACGGTGCGCTCTGTGCAATTCCGCAGAAGGACCTGAAGCGTCTGCTTGGGTATTCGAGCATTGTGACGGCGGGGTACCTGCTGACTGGGTTGGCGTCGGGAAGCAAGGCGGGGATTGGGGCGAGTCTCTACTACATGACAGCGTACACGTTTGCAGTTCTGGCTGTTTTCACTGTGGTATCGATTGTTTTTGGCGCGGTGGAACCGGCGGAGATTGGCCGGTTTGCAGGGCTTTACAAACGAAGCCCGTTGCTGGCTGTGGCGTTGACATTGTCGATGATATCGCTTGCGGGGATACCGCCGTTGGCCGGCTTTTTTGGGAAGTTCCTGTTGGTCAAGGCTGCCGTTGGCTCGGCGGGGTTTAAAGCAGGGCTTGTTGTATTGATTGGGGTGATAGTTGTTGGGATTTTGATATCGATTTACTACTACTTTGGGGTAATCAGGGCTGTGTATTGGGTTGCGCCTTCGAAAGAGGCGAAACCGATTATCGTGACCCGATCGGAGCGGGTGGCGCTGATAATGCTGATGGTTGCGTTGGTCTGGCTGGGGCTTTTCCCCGGGCGGCTTGTTCGGGCGAGTTCCGATGCAGTTGGGAGCATTGCAATGCCT
>JARYMD010000423.1 GCA_029907285.1 Verrucomicrobiota bacterium
TTTTTTTCCGGCATGCATGCGCAGAGTTTGGCAGGGCGCTTGCTGTGCGAAATGACAAAATCGAGCTGAAATCGCTCGCACGTCGGATCGTTGCCATCCTGCGGTTTTGCAAGGACTTGCAATGGACAGTGCGCTTCATGGCCGGATGACAGTGCTGGAGACTAGTCAAGATAAAACGAAAAAACTCCGTCACCTGCAAAGCCGTGCGCACAAACCGAATTGGCCAAGCAGCGCCTCAAACCAAACCCGCGGCGTCAAATCCGGGGTAGGGGCGACATGAAACCCACCGCCGACCCGGTGCAAAGCAACCAACCGGTTTGTGCGTGCGCGTTGAGTGCGATGCCGCTCCTACGGAGCTTGTCCGATGTGCCGTCCGCCACCACTACAAATATGCCGGCCCTACGGGCCTGGCTCTACCAAGTGGTTCGGACACGGCTGCTTTCCATTCGCCCTGTTGAAAGTTGCACGTTGCATATTGAACGTTGCGCGTTCCCGGACAGACGGCTGATCCGGTCAACTCAAAGGAACGTTCAACGTACAACGTTCAACTCGCAACGTTGAACGGCGTCGTGGGTTTGCCAGGCTAACGGTGTAAACCGCCCGCCGCGGTTTGTAGTCCCGCCTTCAGGCGCAACAGAAGGCACATATAGAGTGCCAGGCACTCTGTTTGGGTTTGGTTCCAAATAGAGTGCCAGGCACTTTGTTTCAGAAAGACTCTTGATTAGCAAACCACATGGCTGCACTGAAAAGCACGCACGTTCTTTTTCAAGAAACTGTTCCGCCAAAGGCGGGCCTCTGCGCGCCGCGGCCACGTTCGCGCCCGGAAATCTCACCGGCTCGCCCGGCCAGATACAACCAAGGCTTCTAGCCGGTGAGGTTCCAAGGCAAACAACTGTGCAAATCTTCAACTACAGCGCCCCGGAACCGGTGAAAGACGGTAACCTGTTGCAAGGGCTCTCTGGATCATGTTAACTGGTGCGACAAAGAAATGGCAAATGCAGCACAACACGATTGCTCAGTGACTTTGGAAGACAGATCGTCCCCGGGTCTGCTGCATGTGTTCAGCCGGCTGCTTTTTGAAATGGCCTTGCTCGTGTTGCTGGTCCCGGCTTTGAGTCAGGCAGGATCGGATTTGCGCTGGCAGGCGGGAACAGGGTGCAGGTTTGCGCCGGTCACGATGGCGCAGACGGGGCGGGTTGGTTTCAAGCTTTTGTCGCCCAACGAAACAGGCGTTGTTTTCACGAATTCACTTCCCCAATCCCGTTACATTACCAACCAGATATACTTGAACGGCTCAGGCGTTGCTGCGGGCGACATCGACGGCGACGGATGGTGCGATCTGTTGTTTTGTGGCATTGACAGGTCAAACGTGCTGTACCGCAATCTGGGGAACTGGCGTTTCGAAGATGTCACAGCGTCGGCAGGTGTCGCAATGCCCGGCATGTCTTCAAGCGGCGCAACCTTCGTCGACCTGGACGGTGACGGTGATCTCGACCTGATTGTGAACACGGTCGGGAACGGCACACACATTCTCGCCAACGACGGCAAAGGCCATTTTTCAAGGGCCTCTCCGAAAGGCCCGCTGAATTACCTGCGCGCTGGCATGACAGCCGCGCTTGCAGACGTTGACGGCGACGGCGACCTCGACCTTTATGTGTCCAACTACCGAACGACAACAGTGCGCGACATGCCGAACACGCGCCTGACGATCAATGACACTCCCGAGGGCCTGGTTGTTGTCGAGGTCAATGGCAGGCCTGCAACAGACCCTGATCTTGTGGGAAGGTTCACCGTCACACGTGATGGCCGGTACCGTGAAAACGGCGAGCCGGATGCGTTCTACCTGAACGATGGCAATTTCAGTTTCACGTTTGTGCCGTTTACCGGCGGCCGATTTCTTGACGAGGACGGCAACCCGCTGACCAAACCGCTGTTTGATTGGGGATTGTCTGTCACTTTCAGGGATTTGAACGGGGACATGGCGCCGGACATGTACGTCTGCAACGACTTCGAATCGCCAGACAGGATTTGGATCAATGACGGGAAGGGCGGTTTTCGAGCGATTGACCGGCTTGCGCTGCGGCACACGAGCATTTTCTCGATGAGCGTGGATGTGGCAGATGTCAACCGGGACGGTTTTTTTGACATTGTGGTTTCGGACATGCTGAGCCGTGACCATGCAAAACAGATGCTTGAAACCGGTGAAATTGAGCCAACGTTCCTCCCAATCGGCGCAATTGACAACCGCCCACAGTACTCGCACAACATGCTGTTCCTGAACCGCGGCGACGGCACCTACGCCGAAATCTCCCAGTACGCCGGTGTTCAAGCCTCAGAGTGGACGTGGTCGCCCAACTTTCTCGATGTGGACCTTGACGGCTACGAAGACATTGCGATCTCGACCGGCCACGAGCTCCAAATGATGAACGGAGACATCATCGCAAGGGCTGACGCCATGAAGGTGCAACGGCAAATGTCAGGGTCGGAGCTGCAGCGGCTGCGCGTGATGTTTCCGCGATACAACATCCCAAACGTCGCATTCCGAAACCTTGGGAACCTGAGATTCGCTGACGTGAGCGAGGAATGGGGATTCAGCAACGCCGATGTTGGCAATGCAATGACGATGGCCGACCTTGACAACGACGGCGACCTCGACGTCGCAATCAACAATCTGAACGGTGTCGCGGAGATTTATCGCAACGACACTGATGCTCCGCGAGTGGCGGTCCGGCTGCGCGGCAGGCCGCCGAACACCCAGGGAATTGGCGCGCGCATCGACGTGCTCGGCGGTCCAGTGCCGGTCCAGTCGCAGGAGATGATTTGTGGCGGGCGATATCTTTCCGGGGCTGAAGCGCTGCGCGTGTTTGCGGCCGGGGGCATGACAAACCGCCTGACAATTCAGGTCAGATGGCGCGATGGAACGATTAGCGTTGTCTCCAATGCATTGCCGAATCACATCTACGAAGTGGACCAGGCCGGCGCAAAACCATGGAATCCGGCTCCGAAGCGAGAGCCTCCGCCTTTGTTCGAAGACACCAGTTTCGTTCTCAATCACCGGCATCACGACGACCCGTTTGATGATTTCGGCCGGCAACCTCTGATGCCGCACAAACTGAGCCAGATGGGGCCGGGTGTGTCGTGGATTGACGTTGACGGCGACGGCTTGGACGACCTTGTTATCGGGTCTGGAAGAGGCGGCAAACTGGCCTGTTACCTGAACCGCAGCCGAACCAACTTCGTTCTTTCAACCAACGCGGTTTTCACAAGGACGGTCGCACGCGATCAGACGAGCATTCTGGCAGTTGGCAGCACGCTGATCGTCGGTTCCAGCAATTACGAGGACGGACTCACAAACGGCGGCTACATCCGCATTTATGACCTTGCACGGTCGGTGTCAGGCGAAAGTGTGACAGGTCCCACCTGCAGCACAGGCCCACTGGCTCTTGCTGATGTCGATGCGGATGGGAGTCTGGAACTGTTCATTGGCGGGCGCGCAGTGCCAGGACGCTATCCGGAACCGGCCGATTCAATTCTTCTGAAGACCAGTGGCGGGCGAATGAGCGTGGCGCGCCGGTTT
>JARYMD010000424.1 GCA_029907285.1 Verrucomicrobiota bacterium
AGGAAGCTGCTCCACCGCAGTTCACCAGCATAAAGGTGAACGCCAACGGAACCATCACGGTTGAATGGACCGGCGGTGGCACGCTCGAGGTTACAACAAGCCTCACTCCTCCAGTGCAATGGATGGCCGTGCCAGGAGCAACCAGCCCGTACACGTTCATGCCGACAGAGAAAATGATGTTTGGCAGAATCAAGAGGTAATAAGGAGGTAATCTTCTGACCAACTGACGCAACAGAGGCCGGGGCAACCCGGCCTCTTGTTTTTTTGTTACAAAGCCGACAAGACCGCCGACAGCCTTACTCATGCCAGTCACAGGAGCGCGGCGATTCTTCGCCGCCCCCGACCGGTGAATGATCGGGCGCCGGATTCGCGTGATCGAAACCGGTGTACGATCGGTCATCGGATTGAGGCGGCCGAGACGGCCGCGCTCCCGGCGCCGTCGTTTTCTGCACCGCGTTTTTCGCGTGTTCTGCGTATTTCGCGGTTGAACTCTCAACGCTCAACGTGGAACCGTCAGCTTTAAAGTGCAGTGGAATGCCATATTGGGACAGGCCAGGTTTCCTCCTGCTGCCCCGAAAGCGTGCGGACTCCTGCGTGCTTGCACATCCGTGTGACCAAGTAAAAGCCGGCGTGCCAAGAAAGGATCGGGTAGCGCGTCACTTTTGGTGACGAGAAGACCGCCGTTCAACCAGGGTGTTCTTGAGTATCAGTATCGAGCCGGCGCGTTCGCGCCATATCTCCTGAAGGAAGGCCGGCGTGGCGCCCGGGCCGGCCGCATAACACCCGAGCACAATGTCGATATCGCCGTCGCCGTCCAAGTCGCCGGCGTCCATGACAATCCAATGACCGGAGATGCACTCCGGAAAAGTTGCAGGGGTGAAATTGAATCCCCCGCGGTTTTCGAGATAGACGAAAGACTCACGCGGCGAGTTGATCCAATCCGGGTAAAATGAAATTGCGGCTATGTCGAGATCACCGTCCCGGTCATAATCGCGTGGAAATGCGGCATACACTCCATTCATGGGAAACTCCCATGCTTTTACATACCGTGTTGGGCTTTGGCTGAGGAAAATGCGGATCGCATGGTAATACTTTGTGGGGCTGTCATAGTCGCCATTGTCGCCGTTGCACACGATCAAATCCATGCGCCCATCTGCGTTGAAATCGGCCATTTGGAAATTTGAATGCCCGTAAACAGGCGGTTCGCGAATTACTTCTTCAGCAGCGAAGTTTCCGTGGCCGTCATTGATCAGGACAATCAGCTGTTCGAGTTCCTGGGACATGAGCAGCACAATGTCCGGCGCACCGTCACTGTTCAAATCGCGCACTTCGCAAAACATCGCGCCGGATTTGTTGGCGAGGATATGCTCACGGTAAGAGCCGTCCTCGAGCTTCTCGAACCATGAGAACCTTCCAGTGCGGTTCCCAAACATGCAAAGGACAAAATCGTCGCGCCCGTCGCAATTGAAGTCTGCGAATTTCACCTGGGTTGCGCGGGGCAATCCACTCAGGACGACCTTTTTGGGGCCGAAACTGTCGCCCTGTTTTGGAAGAAACACTAGCTCAGCGCAGTAAACCTCTGTTGGCAGAAAACTGCCGATGCAAACGACATAAATGCCGCCTTCTTTTTCCACGACGTCGGTGGGCACATTGCCGATCGCAAGCCGTTCCAAGGGTGTTCCGTCCGGGCCAAGAATGTACAATGACCTGGTGTTGTCGTCTCCAACGTAGATTCGATGAGTATTCGTGTTGATTCTGACCAATGTTGTGCTTGGCGGGGCTGTTCTGAACCGTGCGGACACGACATCAAACAGCGGAAGGCCTATCTTGATCTCTGGTCTTGGCGGCAGGGGCAGCGGTTTATCCGGCGCGTTCTGCAAATAGAACTCTTCAATCCACGGCCAGTCATCGACACGCACTCGAGGCCGCTCAGGGTATATTCGCCGCTGCCGTATCAGCTCACCGTCTGGCGAGCTTGCATAGTCCGGTCTGGCGATTCCCAGTTCCACCTTCATTCGCGGGAGTATTTGTGCGTACCAGTTGCTCTTGGTCAGCATCGATGGTTGAACATAAAGATGGCACAAACTGCAATCACGCCGCGCGGTCATTTCACCCTTCGAAGCTGATGCAACCGGAGCGGGCTCGTCTTCGTCATACATATTTGGTGTACGCGATATGTCCTCTTGGGCAGAAGCGATGGCGCAAGCTGCCAGCAAACCCCCCGCACTGCGGCCAAAAAGCATGAAGAGATTTGCCAGCGTTGTTGGAAATCCGGGATTGATGTCTGCGGGGCCTTTCTTGTCCACTTTCATGTATGGGTTTTTCACCGGATCGTTCTTGCGTTTCCATTCGTATCCAGAGCGATTTCGCGCGCATTGGCAGGGATTGGCCCACTAACCTCATGGCCGCCGGGCCAGCGGACCCAAACCTCTGCGGGTGGCTCGGGCGTCGCCAGCACCAATGTGTCCGAATTGCGCGACCAATAGCCGGAACCAGACTGAATCTCGCGCGGCGCGCCGAATCTGCCGGACCTGAACCTCAATCTGACGGTGGCGCCAATGCCTGTCGGGTTGCCCAATGGGCCGACACATCGCACGCGCAATCCCGGTTTCCCGGATACGTTATGAAACAGTTTGGTTTCGTTCCCGTTCTGCGTCACCACAATATCAGGCCGCCCGTCTGTATCGTAGTCGCCCACAGCGCAGCCCCGTTGCTCGCCATAGACCTTGATTCCGCTGGCCTGGCCCGGCATTGGCGAAAGGCCTCCCCGGCCATCGCCGCGCAAAAGCAGGCCGCGCCCGGCGTCATGACGCCATTCATCGGGATTCACTGCGAAAAAGTTCTGGCTTAAAAACACGTCCTCACAGCCGTCTCCGTCAAAGTCGGCTATGCAGATGCCAAATGCCGGCGACCATTGGGCTTCGGGCGGCAGGGGAAGAGCCTCGAAGTGGTCGCCGCGGTTGATAAACACAACTGACGCAAGAGTGGTTGCTTCGACCGCCGCCGACCCTGCCAGCCTTTCACCGAAAAGCTCATGGACGGTGGCCTTTCCATACGCTTCAAGTGTAGCTGCTTTCTCGACAACAAACGGGAACGCGGCGACAACAGGTCGCATACCGCGCCGGGGCACTTCCTTGCCGGTTGCCGGGTTAATGTAACTTTCAATGATATCAACTCCTCCGCTCCCTGTCATATCGCCGTAGTGAATCCAAATCGGTGAACCCAACGACGGTCGATAGCGGCTGTTCAACCCCCAATTCGAAGCGACGATGTCAAGCCGGCCGTCGCCGTCCAGATCACCTGTGGCAACTCCAGCCCACCAGCCAGTCAGTCGGCTCAACCGTGACCCGGGAGGAATTTCTGCGGCCCGGCCATCGGGCGAGTTTGACGGCAGCTCACCAGATATCGGCGCGTCCCACTCTGAGAGCCGGCCACGGTCGTTCCGGAAAATCCGGATTGGCCCCCAGTCGCACGCCAAAACAAGCTCCGGAAAACCGTCGGAGTCAAGGTCACTGAAAACCGCGCCGCTTACCATGCCCAATCTGGCAAACCGG
>JARYMD010000425.1 GCA_029907285.1 Verrucomicrobiota bacterium
GCTCGAAGGGAAAACATTGATCAGGATCGATTTGGACCCCGCACTTGAAAGGGTCTGGCAAGCCGAGCGTCAGAACAGCTCCGTGCAGGAAGCAATCGACAAAGGCCTGCCAAAAACAAAACTGTTCAACGTGCCATTCAGGATGGAGATGTCGGGTTTTGCGCGCTTGGAGGGCAGCATAGCGATTACAGGCGACATTGGGCTGGTTTGGCCCGTCATGGCGAAGCGCCTCGCCGATCGGCTCAACTTGGGGCTGAGGTTCGTCTCTTATCCACAACAGACGCCGCAAGGAAAAACAATGCGCGAGTGGATAGCGACTCACATCAAACCTTTCAGTAGAAAAGAGATGTTAAAGAACCTCGCAGTTTGACTTGCAGGATAGGCATCCGGCGCGCTTCAAGAACGCCATCCGTGGTCAAAACGCTAAAGGAAAGCAGGATGGAGTCGATCGACCGCGAATCTTGCGGATTACACGGATATCCAAGGCCTGTTATTATGCCAACTCGAGCGAGCGCAACTCTGCGCTTGCTTCTGAATCTGAGCGGGATTCCTCGCGGATTTCGTCAGCCACAGATTATCTTGCTGGATCAATCTGTGGGTGATGCAGAAATCTGCTGGGATATCAACGAGACCATAGACCGTAGGCCATGGACCATAGACCTGTGACACAGTTCAGGGGGGCAGGGGGCAGCAAAAAGAGTTTTCATTGTAATCATCGTCGCCGGTCCGCATGCATTTGGAAGGGCCGAAGGCCCGGTCTATACCAGCCTGGGGCAACGCCCCAGGTAGTGAGCCAAATCATTGAGGGCAAGGGCTGAAGGCCCGAACTAATCTTGAGTTTCGGAGGCCGGAGTCTAGGAGTTTCGGCGGACGCAAGATGCGTTGGGGATTGGCAATGGCTTCAGGTTCCGGTGGATGTCGGACTGCCAGGTTCCGCGTTTACGCGGAAATAAGAAAACTTTCTGTCACGGGGACGGCGCGACGGGGACGGCGCGCCCTACCGGTGACGAAATCTTGCGTAAAGCAGCGCGCGCTGGGCATCGCAAACAGCGTGTCTGGCACTTTGTTTGGGTCTGGGAAAAGCCTCACGGTGGTGGCCGGTGCGATTTCCGGGTTGAAGTTTGGCAGAGTCGTCCCCGTTCCAGGGCACCGCTGTTTGAGCGCAATGTCAAACCGGGAGGCGTCTTGTCTCGATCCTGTGACGGACGACGTCTCGAGACACGCCCAACAATCTTGCGGCGGCGGAGACATTGCCATTTGTTTGCTTCAGGGCGTGCAATATTATGCGGTCGATCGCATCTTCGAGGGAAAACCCCTGCTGTGGAAAAACAAAACCTTGATTGAACCAGTCATGTGGGGTTGAGGTGTTGGTGGCGGTTTGCGCGGGCTGGTGGTGGATGCCGGTCAGATGCTCGAAATCAATCGTATCGCTGTCGGAAAAAACGATGGCGCGTTCGAGTTCATGGGCCAATTCGCGCACGTTCCCGGGCCAGGCGTAGGATAGAAGGCGTTGCAGACCTGCAGTTGAGATTTTCTTGGGTGCGACCCTGTGACGTTTGCAGAGGCGGGTCAAAAGCGCCTCGGCAAGCGCAGGGAGGTCTTCTCCTCGTTCCCGCAAAGGCGGCAACTGGATGCGGAACAGATCAAGCCGGTGGTAAAGGTCTTCTCTAAATCTGCCTGCTTCGACGAGTTTCTTGAGGTCCTGGTTGGTGGCAGCGATCACTCGGACATCGACGGCGATCGACTGGTTTCCGCCGACCCTGCGGATCACATGGTCTTCAATTGCGGTGAGCACCTTGGCTTGAATGCCAGGGCTCAGGCTGGACAGTTCGTCAAGAAACAACGTGCCGCCATTTGCTGCTTCGAAGAGCCCTATCCGGGTGGTCCGCGCGTCAGTGAACGCTCCGCGTTCGTGGCCGAAAAGCTCGGACTCGGCGAGTGTGTCGGGCAGGGCAGGGCAGTTGACTTCAACCATTGGATTTGCTGCGCGGGGGCCGTGATGATGAAGCCAGCGTGCAGTGGCGGTTTTGCCCGTCCCGGTCTCACCAACGATGAGCACCGGCGGCAAATGCGATTGCAGGCGCTCGTCAGCCGCGACAATTTTCTCCAGTTGCGCGCGAACTGCGGCCAGTGACGGTCCGAAGACGAGATTTTCGCCGGATTCGCCTGTGCGCCGGTGTTCTGCGAGGCGGGCTTCCTGTTTTGCGCGTCTGGCTCTTGTGATGACCAGGGGCAGCTCGGCCGGCTCAAAAGGTTTAACGAGGTAATCCAGCGCGCCGAGGCGCATGGCTTCCACGGCTCCTGTCACGCCGCCATCGGCCGTCATTACGATAACGCCGGTGCTTTGTGTCAGACCGCGGTCGCGCAGCAGTTCTGTCCCCCGGCCGTCAGGCAAATTCACATCGACCAGTGCATAGTCGTAGTCGGCGCCTTCGAGTGCGGCCCGGGCAGAAGCCAGAGTGCCTACTGCAACGACATCCATTCCCAGCGATTCGAGGTATGCCGCGAGTTGTTTGCGCAGCAGAATCTCGTCTTCGATTATCAATATGCTGAGGCCTTTGAATCCAGATTCGCCCATGCCAGATTACTAACACGCGGCGCTGCCGCAGACCACGGAAAAGTGAAGCTCGAGGTTTTTTCTTGAGTGCGGCGGTGTGTTATTGCCAATTTGCGCAAAACAGTGAATACGGCCCAGCAGAGCGATGCTGGAGATGCGAGCGGCGTGCTGCACGGCAACGCGGACGTTGCACCGTGCCTTACAGTGGTCATGCCCGTGTACAACGAGGCTGTCACAGTAAGCCATGTGATTGCCAACGTTCTCCGCCAGAGACCGGTGCAGCAGGTGGTTGTGGTTGACGACGGTTCGTCGGACGGCACCTGGCAGGTGCTTGAAAAATGCGCGGCGACCGATTCACGGCTATGCGTGGTCAGACACCCTCACAATTTTGGAAAGGGGATGGCGGTGCGGACAGGCCTTGCCAGGGCCACATCGCAATTTGTGATCATACAAGACGCCGATTTGGAGTACGATCCTGCTGAATATTATCTGCTGCTGGGGCCGTTGGTGAGCGGGAAGGCGGATGCGGTTTACGGCTCGCGTTTTCTTGGGGCGGGCGCACATCGGGTTTTGTATTTCTGGCATTCGCTGGGAAACAAGGTGCTTACTCTGTTTTCAAACATGGCGACCGATCTGAACTTGACGGACGTCGAAACGTGTTTCAAGGCGTTCCGGCGCGAGTTGATACAGAGCGTTCGGTTGAAAGAAATGCGCTTTGGGTTCGAGATCGAAATCACGGCAAAACTCAGCCGAATGGGAGCGAGAATTTACGAGGTTCCTATTTCGTACCATGGACGAACATATCGGGAGGGCAAGAAGGCCAATTGGCGTGACGGGTTGAGCGCGCTCCGGTGCATCGTGAAATACAACTTTCTTGATCGTGCGATTGGCCCCGGCAGTCTGGTTACCCGCAAAGATGAACAGGCCGCCTGACAAATCGCCCCAACACGTCAGCTTCGAGTTCGACAGCTTGCGCAATGCTCATCGG
>JARYMD010000426.1 GCA_029907285.1 Verrucomicrobiota bacterium
TTTCCGGCGTTCATCGGGCTGCATGAGCGCGGTCACCACGCCGACGCGAACCCCGCAGAACCGGTAAACCGGCCCGAGCTCCGCGCCACGACCGACCCATCGGCCCAAGTTTTGCTCAATCCCGGGCGCAACCCACAGGCCGGATTGTCTGGCCCGAACGACCAGGTTGCTCCGGTCGTCCTCAACACGCCGAATTTCCATCGCAACGGCCTCGGCGAGGTTGGTCAGCGGCGCCAGATTTGGGATTGCCTCCTGCAAGGCTTGTCGAATCCGGGCCTGCACTTCGGCCTGTCGTGCCTTTGCCGCCGCCAATTTCAGGTCGAGCTCTTCGTTCACCAATTCGATCAGCGGCTGCCCGTCAACAACCTTGGTGCCGGGCTTTGCCAAGAGACGATTGAAAACGCCCGCAGTCTCGTTCCGCACCTCGGTCCATTCCGTGCTTCGCACAATGCCTTGCGCACGAAAGTGATGCGGAAACGGAACGACCTCGAGCGGAACAATCACCACCGCCGCAAGAGCAGCAGTCACCACAACCGCGCGCGTGCGATGCCGGTCGAGGCGCGGGCTCGAAGCAAGGTACATGATGAGGCGGCCTGTCGGGACGGCCACCCATGCCACGGCGCAAACCGCCGCCATCAGAATGCCGAGCAGCAGAAAACGATCGGCTACAAGCAGCAGAATGCCCCCAAACACGATCACTCTGTAAATCCCGCTCGCAATTCCATATGCCGCCAGCCACAGCGCTTCTTTTGCTGTGCTGGCCGGGTTCTCCTCTTTCTTCAACCCGTACAGGTGTTTTTCCGCGAAGTAACGGAGCGTGGCCATTGCGCGCTGGCTGAGATTTGGTATCCCGAGCAAATCACTCAGGATGTAATACCCGTCAAACCTGAGGAGCGGATTGAGATTGAAGACCAGCGTTGAAACCGACGCCATGAACATCATGTTGTAAGCAAGGCTGTGAACAACGCCCGGCCCCGTGTGCGCCCAGACAATCGCAGCCAGCGCAGCCACAAACACCTCGACCAGTATTCCCGCCATCCCAACAAGAATCCGTTTCCACCGTTCGCGGAATCCCCATGCCGACGTCGCGTCCATGTACGGGATCGGCGTGAATATCATGAACAAAACGCCCATCACATGAACTTCGCCGCCGAATCTCCTGCAAAAGAAAGCGTGACCGAACTCGTGGATGGTTTTCAGGATTACCAGCGCCACATAAAGCAAAAACAGGTTTTCAGGGGCAATCACCCCCTGCGCCTGCTGCCATAGCGATTGGAAATTGTCGGCCGCCTGTTTCAAGCCAAGGCCGACCACCACCAGCCATAACACTGCGCCGATCGGACTGATCAGCCACCGCACCAGCGGCATCGCACCCACAAGAAAATCATCAGGGTCAAGCAGCGGAATCCGCATGAACATGATGTTCAGCAAACGCGCCTTGAGCTCCCGCTGCTGCGTTTTCTGGTAGCGCTTGAACAACTGGGCGGCGTCCGTGGCCAGATCGTACTGAAGCAGGTTCGCGTGATAGAGTTGCGCCAGAAGTTGAATGACAGCTTCCTGGCCGGGCGCTTGCTCCGGAAATCTGTCGAGGCATTCCTTCCAGACCTGTTCAACGGTCTTGTTCGGGCTCAGCCGGGCCACAAACTCATAAGCTGCCGGGCGAAGCCGAAAGAACTGATTCCGCAGCGGGTCCTGGAGCACGTACCAGCGTTCGCCCCGGCAGTATTGGCGATGGACTCTTACCGAGTGCCGCAGGCAAATCCGCTGCCCGGCAACGCGGTACCATGACTCGCCGAATGTGGCTGGGCCATCACGCATTGTTTCACCACCAAAGATACATGCGCAGGAAATCGACGGTCCGATGCGTCAGAATCCACAGCAACGTCCGGCGGTCCACGTCGATCTTGCAAACGCCGCTCATGCCGGGCCGCGACCAGAGTTCCGGCTGATGCTCCGGAATGCACCGCGCAAGAAACACATTTTGCTTTTCCTTGGCGATTGCGGCCGGTTCAACCCGCACAACGCGTATTTTGTATTTCTGCTTGGGCCGCGCGACGAAAGCTATCTCGCCCCCGGACTTGTCGATGATGTCGCGCACGTCGCGCTCGTTGATCTCGGCCTCGACATACATGGGCTCGAGGCGCGCAATGCGAAACAGCGCTTCCCCCTGCTTGACCGGCGCGCCGATTCTCTGGCGGAGGTCGCCCTCGACCACCACGCCGTTGAAAGGCGCCCTTATTCGGGACTGCCACAACCCGTACCTCACCAAATCCAGACGCGCCTTCGCCTGGTCAGCCAGCGCCAACGCAATTCGCATGTCGGCCAGAGAACCCGTCGCGCGCGCCTTTTCCGCTTACCGGAGGTAACGGGTTTGATCCGCCACGGCCGAAGCTTCCTCGAGCTCGAGGTCCGTCGTGTGCAAGCGCAACAGGACAGACTCGGCTCCGACCTCGTCGCCGGGCCTGACTTCGACTGACTTGATGTAACCGTCGAAAGGCGCAGTCAGGTGCGCGACCTCCTCGCTTCGCAGGATGAAATTGCCCTCGACCCTGTACGGGTAAACGGGCAAGAGCAGCGCTATAATCGCCAACACACCAACCAGCACGAGGAGCTTCGCCCACGTGTGTTCGGGGCCGATCCACTTGCCAAGTCGTTCCCGAGCCGCCACAGCCAGCCGCGCGCCGAACCAGCGATCCCACCGCCGCAGTTCGCTCAGCCTCCGCACCGCAAGGTCCGCCGCAAGCCTGATCTGTCTCAGCTCGAGGTCGTCAAAAGGATTCTGCTGCCGTTCGCACGTAATCGCGCCAACCGGCTTGTCATCGAGCCGGAGCGGCAGTGACACCAAATGCGCAACGCCCTGCTCCCGCGCGAATTGCTCGTGGTCCCGGACAACCGCTGAGCAATCCGGAAGAGCCGGCCATACGATTTCCTCGTCCTGGTCAACCGCCTCTTCCATGACGACCTCGATTGCTCTTACGGCTCTGGCGCGTTTGTCAAAGCGTTCGGTGCGGCTGATCGTCTTGAGACGCACAAAACCGCCGTCGATCCATCCGAGACTCACGCGCTCGCACCGGAATTGGGTCGCAAGCGCGTTGCAGAACGCCAATGCTGCTCCCCGGAACTTCGCCTCGGCATTCACCAATGCAAGCAGGTCCAGAACAACAACAAACTTTTCAACTTCCTGCCGTGCATGGAGCTCGCTCTGGCTGGCCCGGTAGGACCTCGGAACATCTGCCGCCAATTGAAGGCGCGTGACTGTTTCGCGGGCGGTTTCCTCGTCAACACCCGCCAGAAGAAACACCGCCGCACATTGCTCGCGGTCGTTTGCAAATCGCAGCCGCACGCCCACGGCAATATCTTGTGCGCCGCCCAACCGATTGGCCTGGATCACCTGCGAGGCGAAATTCTCTTGGAGACACTTTTCAGCAAGCCCGGCCAGCGATTGATTGAAGGCCGCGACAGAGCTTCGCGCAGGGGAACCGTCGCTCCAATCCAGCACCCTGCGCAGCGTGTCAGTCGCTTCCGGATCACGCCGAACCAAAGCC
>JARYMD010000427.1 GCA_029907285.1 Verrucomicrobiota bacterium
TAACTGGAAGAAGCGTGTGCGGGAAAACCGCTCGCACGGGTCTGTGGGGGAGCCGGTGGGAAACCACCGGCTCTACCGGGATTTGTGTCTCCCCAGCACGCCCTGCCGTTGATGAAATCTTGCGCAAGGGAGGGCAGGTGCTCCACCCGTGGCACAAATAAAGTGCCTGGCACTTTATTACAATTTGCAATGCGAACCTGCACTGGCGTCTTCGAGTTTGTCCAGCAACTGTGCCATTGGGTCGCCGTCCGTTTCTTGTTGTGCGACCGGGTTCAAGATTTTCTTCAAATACTCGAGGGCGTCGGGAACTTTTTGGATTGACCTTGGCAGCACGGCGGCAGCGGCATTCGCGTGGCCGCCGCCCTTTAACCGCTCTGCAATCTGCAGCGCTTTTCCGTTCCTGCTTCGGAAGCTTGCGATGATTGCGCCGTTCACGCCGCGGCACACGCTCGTCAGAACGGGGTAAGCAGCGGTTTGTTCTTCGAGCATTTGATAAGCGATCATGTTGCTGTTGCCTATCCGGATATCTGCGTATCCGACCTCATCGCTGATGCGGACCAGATGGTTCTTGGTCCATGCGAGCCCTATTGGGTCCTCGACCTTTCGTTTTACGGCCATGACCTCCAACAGTGGGTGGTCGAGGAGCTTTTCGGGGTTTCCCTCGATCAAATCATGCACGGTCCAGAACTGGTATGTCTTGACCAGATTAGCGTAATCACAAGCCAGAACAAAATCCGGGTCGCCGACAAGGAACAGATCGGAGACATCGTTCAAGTGGACAAGCCGTTCCAGTTCGGGCGACCCGAGTCCCGCACTGCAGCACAACTCATAGCAGAGTCTGGCGGCGGATTTGGCCGGGTCATGAATGAGCCGTGCAACTTCCGGCCGGGCACGGTTTATGTGGTGATCTACGATGAGCCAGTTCGGTTTGTCCATGTTGGGATCGAAACCGAGGTCGGACACCCAAACGGGTCCGATTGGCAGTTGGCGGCGCTGCCACTCGTCGGCATGACTCGAGACCAGTTTGGGCACCACACCAAACAATTTGAACGCCAGTTTTTGGAGCAACAGCCCAGAGAGCAATCCGTCGAGATCGCTCTCGTGGGTCAAAATCACAACGGGCTGTGACAGATTCGTCATTGGCGGGAAACTATCCGCGGCGGCCCGAGTCCGCCAGCAGGTTTTTAACGGGCCACCGACACGGTTTGCAGTTTCGCCTACAGGCGGAACAGTTTCATGAAACTGAATATGAGCACTGTTCAGTGAACTGGCTGTGTTCCGCGTAAACGCGGAACTCTGGCAGCGATCGGTTGTCCCGCGCTTTAGGCGATGCCACGCCCGCGGCCGTTAGAGTCCCGCCTTTAGGCGGCTTTGAATTGAGCACGCTTGGCCGGCCTGGGACGCAGCCTCGCCGGCAAATCGACTTTTGCGTTTGGCAGACCCATAAGTTAAGTTGCGGCTGAATTAATTATGTCTGCACGACCTTTGCTGGCTCTGACGATGGGTGACCCGGCCGGGATCGGGCCGGAGATTTGCCTGCGCGCCCTTGGCAATCCGGAGATTTCCGAAGCGTGCTGCCTTGTCCTGTTTGGTGACGCAGGTGTCTTGCGTCGCGTGGCCGCGCAAACCCACCAGGGATTGCAGGCCGAGACGGTGAGTTTGAGGGATATTGAAAAGCGCGAATTCAAGTGTGAAAGGCCGGTTGTGGTCGAGTGCAGCAGATTGCCCGAGAATGAGATTCAACCTGGAAAGCTGTCAGCGGCGGGCGGACGGGCGAGCTTTGACTACGTCGAATCTGCAATCCGCGCGGCATCGCAGGGAAGAGTGAGCGCGGTTGTGACAGCGCCGATTCAAAAAGAGGCGTGGCGTCTTGCAGGTGTCAATTGCCCCGGGCACACCGAGCTGTTCACGATTCTCACCGGCGCTTCGAGGAGTTGCATGATGCAAACCTCCGAAGCGCTCACCGTCACAATGGTCACCACCCACGTCGGGTACACCGAAGTGCCGCGACTGCTGTCGGTGGAACGCGTGCTGGATGTGATTGAACTGACGGCGCAGGCGATGCTGGACATGAACCAACGATCGCCAAAGCTTGGCGTGTGCGGCCTCAATCCGCATGCGGGCGAGCATGGGCTCTTCGGACAGGGCGAAGAAGAGCGCATCATCACCCCTGCAATTGAGCGCGCTCGAGCCAGGGGAATCGACGTCGATGGCCCTTTGCCGCCGGACGCGGCTTTTCTGACTCACGTGCGCGAGCGATTTGATGCAATTGTGTGCATGTATCACGACCAAGGGCACATTCCATTCAAGATGCTTGCTTTTCATACGGGCGTGAACGTGACCCTCGGCCTGCCGATCATAAGGACGTCGGTCGATCACGGAACTGCATACGACATTGCATGGAAGGGAGTCGCAAACCCGTCCAGCCTTTTCTCGGCAATCAATGTCGCGTTGAGAATGGCGGCCAGCAGAAGAGCGGCATCCGCGGGCCACGCAGGATTTCATCAAAGCTAGTGCCTGCGCGTTTTACCGCTGGATTTCGTTCAAAACTGTTGCGCGTTCCGAGAGCCAAATCATGTCCTGATTGTTTGGGCTTGGGACACCGAGGACGAGGCTGTTGTTGTATTTGGGGCGGGGCGTGGTGCGCGGGTCGCGCCATTTCTTTATTTCTGCGTGGCCATCGGCGAACGAGATGCCGGCGGCGCCGTTGTGGTAGCTGGCGGGGTAATCGATTATGTAAGCGTTGGCCGGGTTCTCGACCATTTTGTTGGCGAATCCGCCCGCATTAATGCTGTCGGGATGTTCATCGAGCAGGACGTAAACGCGGGTCGGTCCCGGATTGTCGAGGTCGGCGGATTTGATGAAAACCTTGTATTTTTTCTGTGGATCGTGCATGCCGGGTTCAGCCGGGAGCCACGGGCCGGGGCCGCCGATGGCCTGGCTCATGCCCATGCTGCGTACCCGGGGAAACAAACGTCCTCCAATCCTCACTGCACTTTTGTCGGCGGGGCATTTGTACACTGCTGCAGAAGGAAGATAGGGGGCGAACTTGGCTTTGTTTGGGTCGAGCAACTGAGACGTGTTCGTGTTGTCTGAGTTGGCGGGATTAAAATCAAGCCAGCCCTGCACCCATGAGTATTGTTCTGTGCCGCTGTTTCCGGGTTTGACAAGGTAATCGCTGTTATCGAGCGGGTACATTGCGAACGCGTACTGGAGCTGGCGCAAATTGTTCATGCATGCAACGCCTTGGCCTTTGTCTTTGGCTTTTCCAAGAGCGGGAAGCAGCATGCCCGCGAGAATCGCGATGATGGCTATTACCACCAATAGTTCTATCAGCGTGAAAGCTGTCTTGCGCGCGACTGCGTCTCCTCGATGAATTGAAGCGCTTGCGTCCATGGCAAAGATTCAAACTCGTTTCTCGCCGCAAATCAACGGACAAATTCAACTGCCGCACCCGGAAATCTCCCCGGATTGACACTCTTGGCATGCACTGACCGGCCGACCGGCGAAATTTCAGCGTTAAAGT
>JARYMD010000428.1 GCA_029907285.1 Verrucomicrobiota bacterium
CTCCTCGACGTCCTCGCGCGTAAAGGCCGGACTGTACTGGAAAATGAATCGCCCAACGGAATCGTAATAGCGTTCAAAAAGCTCGTCCCACGCTGCTGAATCACCACGGCGGCAGCGCGCGATCAACTCGCGTTCGCCGGGCGGGCCTGCCAGCTCTGTGCTGCCATGTTGGGATGTTGTCGCAGTCATCCGATGCCGTTCGATTGCCGGTGCGCAGTGCCGGGTTCATAACCGCGTGGTAAAGACTTTACAATGTGCTGCGGTATGTTTCAACGTTTTGGCATGACGACGCCATTGGCGCTGATTTTCTACGAGAATCTGTTGATCGGCAATCAATTGGTCAACCGGCTGCGTGATATGGGGTACCGAGTCAGATCGGTCAACGCCCCCGAACTCGCGCAATTGGCATCAATTGCGTCGGAAGAAAAGCCGTTGATTTTCCTGACGGAACTTGGGGCTCAGGCAGAGCAGGTGTGCGGTGCAGTCCGGCAGTTGAAAGACAATCCTGCGACCGCGCACATACCAGTCCTTGCAATTCAGCGGGTGACGAAAAAGAGAGCGGACCGGAAAGTGGCGGAAGCTGCGCGAACGGCTGGCGTGGCCCTGATTGCCAGCGAGGAAGCGTGTCTGTCGCAACTGCCGGAGTTGCTGAACCGTGCGTTGGAAATCGAGTAACAACCGAGCGGCGCGGGTCAACCGCAGGTTTCTCGCAGCCTTTCAACCTCGGCAAAGGTCATCTCCCGGATCATCTCCTCGAAAGTGACGGTGGGTTTCCAGCCAAGATTGACGAGTGCTTTGTGTGAGTTTCCTAGCAACGCGACAGGTTCTCTTGGCCGAACGAGTGCCGGGTCTTGGCGGACGTACGTGCGCCATTGCAAGCCGAGCGAACCAAAGGTGGCATCGAGAACATCAATCACGGAATGGCTCACGCCGGTTGCAACAACGTAATCATCGGGGTTGGCCTGCTGCAGCATCAACCACATTGCGTTCACAAAGTCCCGGGCATGACCCCAGTCGCGCTTTGCTTCGAGGTCGCCCAACAGCAATTCGTGTTGCAGGCCGGCCTTTATTGCGGCGGCGGCTCGGCAAATCTTCCGTGTGACAAAGTCGGGGCCGCGCCTTGGCGACTCATGATTGTACAAGATGCCACTGCAGGCGAACAGGCCGTACGATTCCCTGTACGCTCTGACGAGGTGTGTGGCAAAAGCCTTGGCGCAGCCATAGGGATTGACAGGTGCAATCGGTGTCTGCTCGTCTTGGGGAGCGACTGTTGGACGTCCGAATATGGCTGCCGACGAAGCGGAAAAAAAACGCGCGTGTGGGCATTGCGAACGCAGACTTTCAAGCAAACGCAACGCGCTCAGCACCGCGAACTCGCAAGTTTCTTCCGGAATCTCGTAACTGAGTCCGACATGGCTTTGCCCGGCCAGATGATAAATCTCGTCCGGGGCAACGTCGGCGATCAGGTCTTTGACCGGCTTGGAGTCTGTCAGACGAATCTGGTGCAGGACAATCCGCCGCTGCAGCGCGGGATTGGACAGCAGATGTGCGATCCACGATTTTGTCGCATCTGCGCCCGGTCTGAGGGTTCCATGGACATGGTAATTTTTCTCGAGCAACAGCTCGGCCAGATAAGAACCGTCCTGGCCTGTAATGCCGGTGACAATCGCGCTGCGCATGACGAAATCAAGCCGCGGTGTGGCCACGGCCTTGCTGGCTTTTGATCAGCGCAACATCCGCATCCACCATCAACCTGACGAGTTCTTTGAAGCGGATGCGCGGTTTCCATCCAAGACATTTTTCTGCTTTTGAAGCATCGCCGACCAGGCGGCCAACCTCCGCTGGGCGGCAGAGGTTTGGATCAACAACAACGTGTTTTTGCCAGTCCAAACCGGCGTACCCGAACGCAACCTCGAGAAATTCCCGCACGCTGTGTGTTTCTCCAGTGGCAATTACGTAATCGTCCGGTCTTTCCTGCTGGAGCATCAGCCACATCGCTTCGACGTATTCCTTTGCGTAACCCCAGTCGCGGCACGCGTCAAGGTTGCCAAGGCAGAGCTTGTCCTGCGTTCCGGCAAGGATTCTCGCCACGGCCATTGTGATTTTTCTGGTGACGAAAGCTTCGCCGCGCCTTGGCGACTCGTGATTGAACAGAATGCCGTTGCTGGCATGAAACCCGTATGCTTCCCGGTAATTCACGGTTGCCCAATAAGCGTGCACCTTCGCGCATGCGTACGGGCTGCGGGGATGAAACGGAGTGGTTTCACGCTGTGGCGATTCCCGAGCCAGACCGAACATTTCACTCGACGACGCCTGATAGAATCTTGGGCGGAGACCTGCCAACCGGATGGCTTCCAGAAGCCGCACCGTGCCGGTGGCTGTCACGTCAGTGGTGTACTCTGGGTTCTCGAAACTGACGTGCACCTGGCTTTGGGCGGCCAGATTATACACTTCATCCGGGCCGACGTCTTTGATCACCCTGAAGAGCGACACGCTGTCAGACATGTCCCCGTAATGCAACTGAAGCTTTGCGGCCGGTGCGTTTCCGTTTTGGCAAAGCTGCTCCAATCTTGCTGTGTTTTGCGAGCTGGCACGCCGCACGATGCCGTGCACTTCGTATCCCTTGGAGATGAGCAACTCTGCCAAGTACGACCCGTCCTGACCCGTGATGCCGGTTATTAGGGCGCGTTTTGCCATAACAAGATATGCGTTCGCCACAGTGTCGAGCGCCAAAACAGGTCTGACAAGCCCGGACTGAGCGAGCGAGCGCGGAGTTACAACGCCTTCGGCTGGTGATCGAGCGATGGTCAAACGAATTGACCGTGTTGTCCGTCTCTTTCGGCTTTGATCGAGCTCGAATTGCAGGGCATACTCCGGCCATGGACAAAGATCGTGTTGCAGAGGTTTTGTCTGAGATCGGAGTTCTTCTGGAGCTGAAAGGCGAGAACCCTTTCAAGTCGCGCGCTTATGCGAACGCGGCACGGGCGATACAGACCTTGGAAGAGCCAATCGAGAAGCTCGTTGCCGAGAACCGGCTCGGAGAAATCAAAGGCGTCGGAGAAGGATTGCAGGAGAAAATCACGATTTTGGTTCAGACAGGCCGGCTCCCCTATTACGAGGAATTGAAGGCGTCGATTCCTGCAGGGCTTGTTGAAATGTTGAACATACCCAGCCTCGGCCCGAAAAAGATCAAGGCGCTGCATGATCGGCTTGGGATCAGCACGGTCGATGAACTTGAAGCGGCATGCAAGGCGGGCAAAGTGGCGGGCCTTGACGGGTTCGGCGAGAAAAGTCAGGCGAAGATTCTCGAAGGGATAGAATACCGGCGGCAGTACGCTTCGCGGCATTTGCTCAGTGCGGCGCTTGAGGTTGCGGAGCCGATTTTGGCTGAACTGCAGGCGCGCAAAGATGTGATTCGATGCGATGTGGCAGGGAGCGTTCGGCGGTTCAAGGAGGTGATCGGCGATGTGGATTTCATCGTGTCGTCGAAGGATGCTGATGCTGTGATCGAGTGTT
>JARYMD010000429.1 GCA_029907285.1 Verrucomicrobiota bacterium
CCAACGTTTTCAACATCGGCGGCAATAGCGCATGCGGTTGCAGGGCCTTCCGACGTCGAGAGGTATCATCCCTATGCGCGGACGATTCACAAGCCTGAACCCGGTCGAATCACTGCATGGGAAGACCCTTCGACGATGCCGTATAATTACTGGTCTCCGTTTGAAAGCGGCGAATACTTCAAGCACCAACTGAGGGTGATGAGACAGAACGCGGTGACTGTTCTTGTGTTGCTTGGTGGCCTTGACATGTTGCACATGGGTGTGATTGGGTTGGCGGGATGCGTGTTGTTGGCTGTTATGCACAAGCATGCTGCGGCGCGGAGCTGGCTTTTGTTGCCTTGCATGGCCGTTTGTCCGGCGTTGGTGTATTTGCCGGTTTATGTGCAAATTGTGGACCAGCGCTATTTTTACTTCTGTTATCCGGTCCTATGGGCTGCTGTTTGCGGGGTTTTGGCATGGCTGGCCGCAACGAGGGTGGAGCTGAGGCGGGTTATTGCGTGGGTTCTGGGCGGGTTCGCGTTCATATCCTTTGTTGCTCCTGCTGTGTTGGGCTTGATGGTTGCGTTGACTGGGTTGGCGGATGCGGCGAGCCAATCAGCAAGCGACCTTGCGGTGCGGTTGAAAGGGAAAGGAATTGTTGGGCCTGTTGTCGGGTCTGGCATGGTGGCCGGAGGAAGAGCCGGGTTGTACATGGCTTTCTTGCTCGACCAACCGTGGTATGGCGACACTGCCGAGCCCAGTGCTGTTGAGTATGAGAAGTCCGGCGCCAGGCTGGTGGTCGTGAACCGCAGACATTCAGTCGTAACCGAACTCGACACCCACTCGGCGTTTCAGTGTTTGGACGAACGCTTGTTTGGGTCGGAAGAGGAAGCTTCGCTTTGTCCTGTGAAAGTCTATGAATTGCGCCGTTGAAACGACAAGTTTTGGGAATGACATGCAGCGCTTGCTGCGGTTGTTTGGTCTGTGTTTTGCAGTGATTGGCCTGGACATCTTAGCGCCAACGTTTTTGCATGCCGCAGGGACAGATGATCTGGTTGTTTATGCGACCGGATTTGAAGTCGCCGAAGGGTATTCGCACGCTGACGAGGGGTTGCCACTTTGGGAGGAAGACGGTTGGCTGGCTGAAGGTTCAGGCGGTTGCGGCCTGGTCGAAGATTTCTTCCCGGGGTACGGCCAGCAAGCTTATCTGGGCTATTCACCCCCGGCGTACAAGGACGAGTTCCTGACCGTGTGGCGACCGTTCGATGTTGTACCTCCGCTGCCTGGACGGCCGGTTGTGATGTTTGAAGTGCTGATGCAAGTGGTGGACTCGACCAACCACGAGTATGACGATTTTAGATGGAGCGCATATAACACCGACGGACAGAGGCTATTCACGCTCGATTTCGACAATTCGCGGGCGGAGATTTTCTATGCGCTTGATGACAACGCCGGGTTCACATTCAGCGGATTCGGTTTCAGCAACGACGCTTTGTATCAGTTGCAGATAATGATGAACTTCGAACGGAACAACTGGATGGCGCTGCTGAATGGCCAGGTCGTGGTCGATTCGCAGCCCATAACAACTACAGGCGCGCGTCTTGATTTGAGCGACATGGACGCCGTTTGGGCGATTCGCCGGAAAGGAGCCGCGGGCGATAATTACCTGTTATTTGACGAGTATCGTGTGACGTCGCTGTCTTTGCCGACAATACCCCCGGTGCTCGAGATTGTTGGCATTGATTCACAGGGCCAGTTTGAATTGCTGTTGCATGGCGAGCGCGGGCTCAAGTACGCCATTGATGTGACCGAGGACTTTGGCACATGGGACAGTCTGGCGACAAACACGGTGGCTGACGGGACGTGGCGGTTTTTGGACACGACGTCGCCGAGTTACCCGATGAGTTTCTATCGCGCGCGCCAGGTGAGCGATTAGCCAGGCTACGATTCAGCCGCGTCAGCCCCGGCCCAACGCATTTTTCATTCATATCGTTGAACGCTGCACGTTCAAAGTTCCCGTCAGTTCACCGGCGGGGCCGTCTGTTTGGGAACGTACAACGTGAAACGCTCAACGTGAAACGTTCAAAGCTGTTGCTGCACAGTGAGCGCTGGTTTTCAAGAGCCGCCTAAAGGCGGGACTCTAACGGCGGCGGGCGGGCGAGGCCATTGCTTTCTCGATCGCGTTACGGGAGCGCGGGGATTCTTGCCCGCCCACAACCGGTGAATTTTTCGGCCGCCCGATTCTTGTGATCGGAACCGGTGCAAGACAGATCGTCGTGTTGCTACGGGCGAGCACTGCTGCGGACTCGGCGGGTGCTAGAGCAGCGGCCTGGTCCTGCGGTGGCCGCGGCAGAGATATTTTCTCGCCCAAGTTATCAGATGAGGCAAATAGGCGAGCGCTTCCTTCTCGGCGCGAAGAAGCGTCTGTTTATCGGCCTTTCTAAGTGCATCCAGCAATCGAGTTTCGCCGGTGAGGCGGGGGTCGTCAAAGACTGCGCCCGGATGCTGACCGCAGAGCCAGTTCTGAAGATCAGCATAAAGCAAGCCTGTTGGTTTCCGGAGATCGCCGTTGGCGCGGTCAAGGAGGGCCACGCAAGCTTTGAGCAGGCCGTGTTTGGCGATCACCGACGGCAACTCTTCAGCCCACCCCAGGAAATTGCCGTAGTAGCGTCCGCCTTCTTCCCAGAAGTCGAACACAGTAAAAACAGCATGGGTGATCCGGTGTTCCTCGATGTCAATTTCGTTGAGAACAGGCTTTTGATTGCTCTTGTCCCGGCGGGGGGACGGCAACGTATTCATGAGTATCGACATATGGTCCTTTACACACTCCTTTCGAATCATTGAATTCTGTTCACCTTGGCATGCGGCGGCCACCTGCCGCCGGATCACGGCGAACTATCGCTCAGGACAATCGATTGTGCAAGTGTCGATTGCGAAATTGTGAGGCGCCATGAACTGCGCCGGCAGAATGCCGAATCACTGTGCTGCTCTCACAAGCCGCGTGGTTGCAGACAATTGCCTCTTTGGGATTGGCTCATCAACAAGGCCAATCTTCTGACGTCCGTCTGTGGCGGATGTTGTGGCGGCATTTCCGCGCGGTGCCGCGTCATCGAGCGCCAACTGGTTCTGACTCTGTTGGACCGCTGACGCTGCCGAGGCTCAGACTTCATGATCTCGAAGAAAATGACATGAGCCCAATTCCGGAGTGGTCATTAGCTGTTCTGCACGATTACAACAATGATGCTAATGGCTCGCTCCCGGGTTTCTCCCAGCTTTGTTTGCCTACTCTGGCTCCGATTCTTCAGGCTCCCGCGGCTGTCCGTCTGCCAGCTCGTAAACCAACCGCAGTTTGGTGGTCGGGAACACGGTTTCAGTGGCCGTCAGTTCCTCGCACAGCTTGGCCACCGCCCTGGCCAGCATCGCATTGGCCGGATAATGCACCCTCACCCTCGGTATCCCGGCATCCGGCTCGGGAATCAAATCCGCCTCGCTAGCATAAAGAGCCTGCAAAAGCCGCCGCTCTTCTCCCC
>JARYMD010000042.1 GCA_029907285.1 Verrucomicrobiota bacterium
GTGCATGGCAAAAGCATTTGCGCATTACCTCAAGTGATGTGTGGACCTGTTCCATCGATTATCCGATCTGGCCATGGCAAAAGGGACGGTGCCGATGGGGAAGTGGCGAGGTGAGATTTCCGCCCCAATGGCCGGAATGTGGTGAATGGGCACCGAGAGAATCTGGGCTGGTTTGCGAGCTTCCAAAGAACCAAAGGGAGTTACTGGTCGGAGTCCTGATATGGAAGAAAACCCTCGACAGTCTCTCGCTTTGGCAAACGTGGTGACAATTGTCGGCGGCAGCAAAAGCCCTCCAACGTTCAGAGTTCCTGATCTCCTGATCTCGATTAGACGCTTTTCCCGGGAGTTTAGCCCGGAAACCTCACCGGAATGAACCTTCGGGTGTCTTGGGCTGGTCAGGCGGTGAGAACTTTGAGCTTGGCACTCTGTTCATCGGCGTGGGTTCACTTTTTGCGGAGGCGCAAAGCGGGGAGCGCCCATCCTGCGTCATGCAGGATTTCGTGAGGGCAGTGCTCGTGGTGCGCGGCTTGGCACTTGCGCGCAGCGCTTGCATGGAAAGCATTGCCGCACTATCCTCTTATTGGTGCAAGGGCAAATCAGAAAGGTGATCCGCACGCTGCGCCCGGTGATGGCGGCGTGCATGGTTCTTGTTTTGCTTGCGCTGGCACTGCTTTCCGCCAACGCGCCGTTGCACCGCGCGCTCATACACCACAGCGCCAATGGCGGAAACGGGTGCGTTGTTTGCCTCTTTGTCCACGGCCAGGTGGCGTTGACCGACATCAAGCCGGTTCTTGAGCCTGCACCGCCCGATTTGTTCGTGTGGTTGTCGGCTCTCACCACTGAAGCCCCGTGGAACGTTGGCCTTTTTCTCCCGCCGGGCCGTGCGCCTCCATTGACCTCCGCCGTTTCGTGAGTCGGGTCGCCGGCATGACGTGTGCCGGCAACAAACGTTTTGGCAACTTAACCTTTGGCGTGCTGCTTGAGTTTGCAGACGCTTGCTTTGTACTTTCCCAGATACACGAAGGAAAACTGTTATGAAAACTGTCGGTTCATTCGGATTGGCCGGATCGGCCGGATTAGCCTGGTCTTTGCTTTTGGCTTGCACTCTGATGCCAGAGGCGGCACTCCGAGCGCAAGAGACCGGCCAGGCAACAGAAATACAGCAACTCCAACAGCAATTGCGCAAATTGCAGGAGAACTTCGAAGAAACCTTGCGCCAGCAACACCGGCAAATCGAGGCTCTCCAAAAACAGATCGACGCGCTGCAGTCCAAAACGCCTGCCGGCGCAACCTCGCCGACGCCAGCCGCGCCCGGTTCGCCCAATGAAGTCAAGGAAACGCAGGAGACAAAGCCTGCGTGGTCTCCGACGGCTCCGATCACACTGTTTGGCGGACAACGGAATTACCTGAACCTGTCGTTTGACGCTCTATTCGCGGCAGGCAGCTCGACTGCGGACGACATTCCGCACCTGCAACTTGGGGGGCACGACCCTGTTCAGCGCGGGTTCACAGTGCAGAACCTTGAGACTGTTTTTGAAGGGTATGTCGATCCGTATTTTCGCGGCCAGGCCAGCTTGGTCGGCCACATTGCGCCGGATGGAGATTTTCATTTCGAGGCTGAGGAGGCGTACCTTGTGACCATCGCGCTTCCGGCGAACTTGCAGGTCAAAGCAGGCCAGTTTCTCACCGAGTTCGGCCGAATCAACCCAACGCATCCGCACACGTGGAGCTTTGTCGATGCGCCACTGGTGGCCGGGCGGTTCTTTGGCGCGGAAGGACTGCGAAACCCCGGGGCACGCATTTCGTGGATAGTGCCCACGCCGTTTTATTCAGAACTGTTCTTCACAGTGCAGAACAGCCAGGGCAGCACAGCTTACAGTTTTCGCGGTTCGGGCGAACACGGCGGTCCTGAAGACAATCTGATCTTCGGGCGTGAACGCATCGGACGCGAGACGGACCGCATTGGCGACATGCTGTTTGCGCCGCGTTATGCGGTGTCATTTGATCTGACGGAAAATCAGACCGTGTTGATCGGCGCTTCGGCGGCGTTTGGGCCGAACAACTCCGGTCCAGACACGGACACACAGATTTTCGGCATGGACTTTCTGTGGAAATGGAAATCGCCCCGGCATCACCGCGGTTTTCCGTTCGTTGCGTGGCAGACGGAGGTGATGGCGCGGCGGTTTGAGGCCGGCGCGTTTGCGTTGGATGAAAACGGCGACGGGTTGCTGGACGTTGATCTGCCGCGCGAAACGCTGTGGGACTACGGCTTGTATTCGCAGTTGACCTGGGGTTTCCAGGAGCGCTGGGTCGCCGGACTCCGCGGCGACTGGGTCAGCGGCGAACGCGGCGCATTTTATCCCGATCCTGACCGCGACACGAGGTGGCGCATTTCGCCGAACCTGACATGGTTTCCGACCGAGTTTTCGAAGCTGCGGCTGCAGTACAATTACGACGACCGGGAAAACATCGGTGTGGATCACTCGGTCTGGCTGCAATTTGAATTCATGCTCGGCTCTCACGCAGCGCACAAGTTTTAGAAACACACACACAACAAAGCCTTTCAGTTGATTTGACTCATGAAAACAAAAACATTGTTTGGATTGTTTCCACTGGTGGTTGGGCTGCCGCTTGCAGCACATGCGAAACTGAACGTGGTCACCACCACACCTGATTTCGCCGCCGTTGCAAAAGCGATTGGCGGCGACCGCGTCGATGTGACCGCTCTTGCCAAGCCGACCGAAGACCCGCACTTTGTTGATGCCAAGCCGAGCCTTATCCTGAAGCTCAACAAGGCGGATGTGCTGATCGAGGGCAGGGCTGAACTTGAAATCGGCTGGCTTCCGGCGCTGTTGCAAGGTGTGCGAAATCCGCGGATTGCCATCGGCGCTCCAAGCCGAGTTCTTGCCAGCGAAGTCGTCGAGCTGGTCGAAGTGCCAACAACGTTGGACCGTTCCCGGGGAGATGTTCACGCAGTGGGCAACCCGCATTTCATGATTGACCCTGTGAATGCAGTGCTGGTGGCGCGCCGGATCGCCGATGCGTTCTGCAGTCTGGACCCTGCTGCAGCCGAGGCTTACCGGTCGAATCTGAAGACTTTCTCGGACAGGCTCGATGCCAAGCTGGCCGAGTGGCAAAAACTTCTTGCGCCATTCAAGGGCCAGCGTGTTGTGGCGTATCACAATTCATGGCCGTACTTTGCCCGGCGGTTTGGGTTGCAGATTGACCTGTTTCTCGAGCCAAAACCTGGGTTGCCACCCACGCCGGCGCACCTTGCCGATGTCATGGCCAAAATGAAGGAGAGCGAAGCGCGCGTGATCATCGTGCAGCCGTATCTTAACCGGCGCACAGCAGAAAGCGTGGCGCGCAACACGGGCGCTGTGGTGGTTGACGTTGCCGATTTCCCCGGCGCGGTGAAGGGCACCGAGGACGACTACGTAAAATTCATGGACCATTTGGTGGTATCATTGGCCAACGCCCTCGGCCAGAGCAGTGCCAAGAAACCATAAGAAGCGGGACACAACGAGGTGATGTACGATGGAAGTGCTGAGTTTGATGAAATGGCCGTTGATTGCGTGTCTCACCCTGCCATGGTTGCTGGTGTACCTCGGGCTGCACGTGGTGCAGCGGCAGATCATTTTTGTTGATTTGGCGCTGGCGCAAGTGGCGGCTCTCGGCACATGCGTGGCCCTTCTTGTGGGGCACGATCTCCATTCATGGCAGACGTATGCATGGTCGGCAGGATTCACCCTTGCGGGAGCAGTCGTATTCACTCTTACGCGAACGCGGCATCCGCGTGTGCCCCAAGAAGCCCTGATCGGCATTGTTTATGTTGTGGCGGCCGCGGGGGGTATTCTGATCCTCATGAAAAGCACTGGCGGCAAGGAAGAACTCCAGCGCTCGCTTGTCGGCGAACTGTTGGTTGTCCCACCCCGGGAAGTATTTCAGACCATCGGACTTTTTGCCGTGGTTGGTGTGGTTCACTATGTTTTCCGGCGGCAGTTCATTGCCATTTCGGAAGACCCGGATGCGGCTGAGCGCAGCGGACTCTCGGTTCGGTGGTGGGACTTCTTGTTTTACGTGATGTTTGGGTTTGTGGTCACCACCTTCGTTCACATCGGCGGGGTGCTTCTGACGTTTTCATATCTGATTGTGCCTGCCGTGTGCGGAAACTATTTGGCAGCGAGGATGCGGCCCAGGCTGTTGATAGGGTGGACGGTGGCAACTGTGGCCAGCATCGTGAGCCTTGCCGTAACGCCAGTGCTCGACCTGCCCGTCGGGGCTGCCATTGTGTGCGCACTGGGGATTGCACTTGTGCTGGTCGCCGGGCTGGCCCGTTTCGTTCCTGCAACCGGCACGAACAACACCACACGGGGCGGGACACCTGATGCCTCCGGCGGGAGCACAGAATACCATGAATGAGGCAATCTTAATCACCGTGTTGGTGGAAAACTCTGTGTACAGCCGCGGTCTCAAAGCCGAGCATGGCCTTGCATTCCACCTTCAAGTCGGCGGAGCAAGCATGCTGTTTGACACGGGGCAAAGCGATCTCGTCGTGCACAACGCACGCATTTTGGGAACAGACCTGTCCCGGCTGAAGGCCATAGGCATCAGTCATGGACACTATGATCATACAGGCGGACTGCCGCATGTTTTGGCCATGGCTCCGTGTGCCGCTGTTTTTGCGCATCCGGCCGCCAGAAAACCGCGGTTCGCCCGGAATTCGGATGGTACCACGCGGCCAGTTGGAATTGCCACTGGCACCATCATCAGCAAGAAACCGGAACTGTCATGGCGGGAAAACACCGCGCCAGTGGAGGTCTTGCCAGGCATTTTCCTGACCGGCGAGATACCTCGTGAAACCGATTACGAAGACGTCGGAGGGCCTTTTGTGCTGGATGAAACCGGCGCTGTGCCCGACCCGGTCGCGGATGACCAGGCACTGTTTTTTCGGACGAACGAAGGCACTGTGGTGTTGCTTGGTTGTGCGCACGCGGGTGTGGTCAACACGCTCGGCCATGTCCTCAGGCTCACCAATGGAAAGAAAATCCACGCAGTCCTTGGTGGGATGCACCTTGTGAACGCCAGTCCCGAAAGGGTTAATCGCACCATGGCCGCATTGCGTGAACTGGGCGTGCGGCGGCTCGGGCCTGCTCATTGCACGGGCGATCTCGCCACCGCGAGAATGCGGAACGAGTTCCTTCAGGCTTGCGTCCCATGCTCCGTCGGGAGCAGATTCGTCTTCGGGCGTTGAAACGGGCTCAAATGGCCAATATATCCACAGACCTTCTTGACTGCGTGCCGGACGGGGTGTTTGCCGTGGACGCCAACTGGCGGATCACGCTGTTCAACAGCGCGGCGGAACAGATCACCGGTGTGCCTCGTGAAGAGGCGATCGGGCGCCCATGCTGCGAAGTGTTTCGCGCCAGCATTTGCGAGACCGCCTGCGCACTGAAACAGACGCTGGCGACGCACAGGCCGGTCCTCAACAAGGTGGTTTACATCGTCAATGCACATGGGGAGCGCATCCCGGTCAGCATTTCGACGGCGGTTCTGAAGGACGCGCGCGGCCGAGTCATCGGCGGGGTTGAGAGCTTCCGCGATCTTCGCCTTGTGGAGGAGTTGCGCCAGCAGGCTGAACAGCAGGTGTCGTTTTCGGACATCATCGGGCGCAGCGCTGCGATGCGGCGTTTGTTTGATCTGCTGCCGCCGGTGGCGGAGAGCGACAGCACTGTCCTGCTCGAAGGCGCCAGCGGCACGGGCAAGGAACTGGTCGCTCGCGCCATCCATCAGCTCTCGCGGCGGCGTGAGAGACGATTTGTGGCGCTGAACTGCGGGGCATTGCCCGACACGCTGCTCGAAAGCGAGTTGTTCGGCTACAAAGCGGGCGCGTTCACCGACGCGAAGAAGGACAAACCCGGCCGATTTGCCATTGCGGAAGGCGGCACACTGTTTCTGGATGAGATTGGCGACATTTCGCCTGCCATGCAGGCGCGGTTGTTGCGGGTGCTGCAGGAACGTGTTTATGAACCGTTGGGAGCGGTCGAGCCGGTTCCTTGTAATGTGCGGGTCATCGCAGCCACGAACAAGTCACTGCGCACGCTCGTTGGCGAAGGCAAATTCCGCGAAGACCTGTTCTATCGGATCAACGTAGTGCGGCTGGAACTGCCGAGCCTTCGCGAGCGCAGAGAGGACATTCCCCTGTTGATTGATTATTTCATCTCGAGTTTTAATCGGCTCAAGGGCCGCGACATCGCCGGTGTGTCGGACGCCGTGCTGGCACGGCTCATGGAGTACGATTTCCCGGGCAACGTGCGCGAGCTCGAAAACATCATCGAGCACGCGTTCGTCCTTTGCCGGGGCGGCTTGATTGAGATCGATCATTTGCGGCCTCACCTGCGCGGAGATCAAGAAGGCGCGCGCTCGGGATTGCCGGCGGGCCTGACGCTCGTAGCGATGGAGAAACTCCTGATTCAAGATGCGCTGCGCAGGCACAAGGGCAATCGTGCTGCCGCTGCGCGTGAACTCGGAATAAACATCAGCACGCTGTTCAGGAAGCTCAAATCGATGGGTCAGTTGCCCGTCAAGAAGCCGAGGTAATCAATCAGCCGTTGTTTCATTTCGCCGCGGGGCACGATGTCATCAATCAACCCGTGCTGTTGGAGGAATTCGGCAGTTTGAAATCCCGGCGGCAACTCGGCCTGAGTTGTGTCCTTGATGACACGTGGACCGGCAAACCCAATCATCGCGCCCGGCTCGGCGAGGATGAGATCGCCGAGGCTTGCGAAGCTGGCCATTACGCCGGCGGTCGTTGGATGTGTTAAAACGCTGATGTAAGGGAGGCGACTCCGTGCGTGGTATGCAAGGGCCGCGGATGTTTTTGCCATTTGCATGAGGCTGAACATGCCCTCATACATTCTGGCGCCGCCGCTGGCCGATATAATGATGAGCGGAAGTGCCCTGTCGGTGCAGGTTTCGATCAGCCGGGTGAGCTTTTCGCCGACAACCGTTCCCATTGACCCGCCGAGGAAGTTGAAATCCATGACGCCCAAGCCGACTCTGTAAGGGCCGATCAGGCAAATCCCGGTGACGACTGCGTCTTTCGATCTGGTGGATTGCTGGTATTGTTTGAGTTTTTCGGTGTAGGGAGCCACGCCCTTGAAGTTCAGGATGTCAACGCTCGTCATTGAAGCGTCCATCTCTTCGAATGAACAGGTTTCAACAAGCGCATTTATGCGTTCGCGAGCGCTGATCTGAAAGTGGTAACCGCAATGCATGCATACCTTGAGGTTTTCATCCAGCTCCTTGTCATAGATCATCGTCCCGCATTTTGTGCATTTTGTCCAAAGGCCTTCCGGGATGTCTTTTTTGCGGGGCCGCGCGGTGCCCAGTTTCGGTTTCCTTATGAGCTTGGTCTCCGCCAAAGACGCAGCTAGGCGTTTTGGATCGGCAGATTCCACCTGCAGCTTCTTTCTTGGAACAAAAGGCGCCATAAGCACGTTGTCAAAGTCAATTGTCGGCCCCGAACAGTCGGCTGGCCCGCAAACCCGCCATTATAAAGAGTGCGAACCTTTTCACAAGCCTCGGGCCACTGTCCATACGCAAACTTCTCTCGCGCCGCCCTTTAACAAAGTGCCTGCGCACTCGCTCGTGGTGGCTCCGGTGGTCAAGACGTCGTCCACCAAGACAACGCGTTTCCCATCAAGCCGGACTGTTGGCCGCAGCTTGAAAGCCCCGCGCACGTTCTGCGCTCGTTTCGGCCTGGTCAACATGGTTTGTGTCTGAGTGGTTTTGACCCTTTGGACGGTGTGGGCGTTCAATGGTATTCCGGTTGCCCGGGCAAGGTGACCCGCCAAACGTTCAGCCTGATTGAACTCGCGCTCGCGCATCCTGAGAGGATGCAGCGGCACCGGAACTATCATGTCCCAGTCTCCACGGCGCAGATGTGCGGATGCTTTCGTAATGAGCAGTTCGGCCAGAAAAGGCTCGAACCAAAGTGCGCCGTAGTACTTGTACCTGTGAATGACCTCCAACACGAGCCCGCTTGCGACGACTGCGGCTCTGGCCGAACTGAACTGCAAATCAGCTTCCCGGCAGTTTGAGCATTCGAACTTGTTTGTGATTTGCCCCTCGAACGGCAATCCACACCGCTCACAAAACGGCGGCTCGATCCACCTTATCGCCCCCGGCCCTTGCCTGCAGTTGCTGCAAATGTACCCTTCGCGGGCCCTGGCCCTTCTCTCCCCGCAAATCTGGCAGCATTCGGGGTAGAAAAAAGCGAGGACCGATTCAAACAATGTGCGTGCCTGATTGACCTGTGTTGCAGCCATTTCCGAGCCGTTGTGACCGGCGGGTGAACCAGCCCAACACCACCGCCAGCGCACCCAACATCACAAACACCGCCAGCCAACCATCAATCAGCCGTCCCGTTCCCCACAGCCACACTGCTGCCCCATCCACCTCTCTTGTGACGAAACCGTAAGATTTCAGCCAGAATATCCAGCCTGCGTGCAAACCGACCGAACACCACAGGTTGCCAGTCCAATGATAAGCAATCCCAAGCACCACGCCGGCAACGCACAGTGTCAAGAACCGCGGCATAAGAGCCGCCGACCAGCCCGCACCAGCAAACATCTGGCCGAGCAACGTTATCCCGCTTGACCACGTCACCGGCTCCGTCCACCTTGCACGGTCGAGGAAATGAACAGCCGCGTAAACCAGGCTGCTCACAACCAATGCAAGTTTCCAGCCGTGCTCTTTGCGCAGGGCGCCAAAAAGCCCGCCCCGAAACAGCACCTCTTCGAGCGGGCTGACAACGATTGCAGCGAGTCCAGCATTCACAAGGTGGCCCAAAACATCGACTGTATCACGGTCGCCACGCCATGCGCGTCCGTGGCTCGCCAGCGAAATCACCATTATGATTGCCAGCGACGCAAATCCCAACCCGAATCCGCGGAACAGGTGGTGCGCGTTGGACTTCAACGGCGCAAATCCCAGTTTCTGCCATGATGAAAGCCCCAGCGCCTTGAACAGGGGCCACAGCCCAACAATGGCCACCACCATCATGCATCGGGTCAGATAGCGATGAAACGGGGCATTTGCGAGCGCCGAGAACAGCGGGACTTCACCTGCAAACTGGCCCGCCGTGTAAGCCCACGGCGCCCACAGCGGGCCGCCCACGAAGACAGCCAAAAGGTATAATGTCCATGCCCGGCCGGGGCGCATCCAAGACCTGGGTTGGATCGGCTGTTACAATGTCCATCCCGCCCGATACGGTGGGTTGATGAACTGATTCGCTTCCGGACAGTTTGTGAAACGGACGTTTTCGGCGTCCCATTCGAGCTTTGTACCGGCGAGTTTGATGGCGATTACACCGAGCATTGCGATCTCGGTGAGGGGCCCGCCGTACGAAAAATCCGAGCCCGCTTTTGTACCGTTGCGAATCGCGTCCAACCAATCCTGATGATGCTCTTTTGCGCGCGGGATGGTTTTGGGCGGGCGCTTGTACTCGTCCATTCGTGTCTGCGGGACCAATCGCACTCCGCCCGCGCCGTGCGAACCATACATGATCGTGCCCTTGTCGCCGATGACGACCGCGCCGGTGTCAACGGGCTTTTGGTCGGGCTCCAGTTCCGGCGGACGCGGAATTCGTTCCGTGCCGCTGTACCAATGCATGGTTATTGGGCCGCGGTTGCCTTTTGCGGGGAACTCGTACGTGATGATCTCACCTTTCGGGTAAGCATCGCCCTGAGTCTTGAAATCGTAATTCTTGACATGGGCGCAGATTGTCTTCGGCGCGCCGAGGTCCAGCGCCCAAAACACCGGATCAACCACGTGGCAAACCCAATCGCCCACTGTCCCGTTCCCGAAAGGCACCCACCCGCGCCACGCCCCGGGCAGATAGACCGGGTGATAGGGGCGCCATTGCGCCGGGCCCAGCCACAAATCCCAGTCGAGTGTGTCCGGAACACGATGGGTTTCCTTGAGCCGCTCGAGCTGGTCGATTCCCGAATTGACCGCAGAACACCCGGCGTGGATTGTGTGCACCTTGCCAATCGCGCCATCCCATATCCACTCACAGAAATCGCGAATCGTGCCGAAAGAATGCCCCTGGTTGCCAAGCTGGGTCACAACTTTGTGCTCGCGCGCGGCTTTCATGAGTTCGCGAACCTCGTGAACCGAATGCGCGAGCGGTTTTTCGCAATAAACGTGCTTGCGCCGCTTGATTGCAGCCATGGCAGCGACTGCGTGCGTGTGGTCGGGCGTGGCAACCACCACAGCGTCGATGCTCTTTTCCATTTCGTCGAACATCTTCCTGAAATCCCGGTATTGCTTGGCGCTTGGGAATCTCTTGAAAGTCTCGGCCGAATGCTTCGTATCGACGTCGCACAAGGCCACAATATTGTTCCCTTGCGCGACAGCGTTGATGTCGCCGGCTCCCATCCCGCCCACGCCAATACCGGCGATGTTCAGCCGGGCCGAAGGCGGCGGTTCACCGCCACGTCCAAGGACGTGCGCCGGTACCACCATCGCCGTTGCGATGGCGGTTGTTGACGTTCGAAGAAAATCTCTGCGTGTTGTGGGCCCATGCTTTGTCTTCATAGCCATATCTTGTTTTTGTTCATGAACTGAACGGCCGCCGTTGGTTTGCCCTGCCATCTTAAGAGATCCGCGCAAGCATCGCAAGTTGTGAGATCGTTCAAGCCTTCTGCCTCAAAGAATCAATGCGCTCATCTCAACTTACACCGCCGACAGGCCGACGAAGTCGCCTCGGGCAGCGCAGCACGGCGTGGAGCCAAGCCTGCAACAAACGCCTTTGTCTCGCTGCGATCATTCGGTTGCGGATGCGCCGCGCTGCAGTTCATGCAATCGGCTCGGCTCGAAGCGCTGCACTGGCCGCTCTGCCATGGCGGATTGACAGGCAGCCTATTCAAAACAGAAAGGCAAGGTCAAGAACCCTCCTTGCCGGAAAACCTCACCGGAGTCACAGTCTGTGTGCATCTGACCCGCCGCGGGTGCGGTATGGCCAAAAGTGCACGACAACCGATCGCTGTCAGGGTTCCGCGTTTACGCGGAAATGAGAAAACTGTCTGTTACATGTCCGGTGCGCCAGGGACGGCGCGCCCTACCTGTATGCAAGGGTTCATGCACGGTAGGGCTCGCTGTCCCAGCGCGCCGCAAACAAAGTGCCTGGCACTTTATTTAGACTTTGCAGTGACGCGGCCGCTGGATCGCCCGGCCCAAATCTCAGCAAGGATCGATGCAGTAACGATGCACCATGTTGCAAACAAAGCGTTGGGAAGTGCTGTCTGAGCGGAGAAATGTTTCAGCGCAAGGACCGCTCCCAGGCCGGCGTTTTGCATGCCGACCTCGATCGCCAATGTGCGGCGACGGGTTGTGTCAAATCTGTACAGCTTGCCCGCAAGATAGCCTCCCAACAGGCCGATTGCGTTGTGTGCGGCAACGCCAATCAGAACCAGCCACGTTACCTGGGCGAGTTTATCCGTGTTGAGCGCCACGACCAGCCCACAGATCAACGCAATCGCAATGCTGGACAACAAGGGAAACAACCACGAAATGCCTTCAACAGCCCGGCCAAACCAATGCCGTAGAGCAAGCCCCAAAACCAAAGGAGCAATCACAATCTGAACAATATTCAAGAACATCGGCCAGAATGGTATGGGCACGTATGTCCGGCCAAATACAAACGTCAGGGCAGGAGTCGCAATCGGCGCCAACAAGGTCGAGCATGTAGTCAGGGTGATCGAGTAGGGAACATCGGCCTTTGCAAGATAGGAAATGACATTCGAAGCCATAGCGCCCGGCACGGAACCAACAAGAATAAACCCCAGGGCCAGCTCAGGAGGAAGACGTAATGCGCGTGCGATCAAGAAACCGGTCAGAGGCATGATGCCGAACTGTGCCACTGTCCCAAGCAACGCCAAATGCGGTCGGCGGAAAATTGGCTGGAAATCCGACGGTGTCAGGACAGCGCCGATTCCCAGCATTGTGGCTGCGAAGAGCCATTCAATCCGGCCATTGAGCCACGTAAGAGCGGGCGGATGGGCATATCCCACAATGCCTGCCAGCAACACCCAAACGGGCAACAGCCTGGTTATGCCAGAGCCGATTTTTCTCAGCTTCATCACGCGCGATTAACAAACCAAGGCGGGCATGTTGGTCTTGGTTTGACAATTGCAGCAACATTTTTTCGTGCGTTTGGCTCAGCGGCTGCTATAATCACTTCCATGCTGACGTGGCTGATTGTCATAGCAGTTTTTGGGTTGCTGGGTCTTGCAGGATATTACAGAGGCGCGGTTCGCGCTGGTGTGTCGTTTGTCGGCTTGGTTTTGGCGGCGTTTCTCGCGTTGCCGCTGGCACCGACGTTGCGGCCGCTCGTGCCGAAGTTGGGGCTGACCAATCAATTGTGGTGGTTCGTCCTGCCGCCGGTGGCCGTGTTCATCCTCATCGTCTTGATATTCGCGATCATCAGTCTGCCGGTGCACCACAAGGTGGCTCTTTACTACAAGTACAACACTGACGACCACACACGCATCCGATGGGAAAGATTGAATCAGCGGTTGGGCGTGTGCATCGGGATGCTCGATGCGACCATTTACTGTCTGATGTTGGGATTGGTGTTTTATGTGGCCGGGTATCCGGCCGTGCAAACCACCGGCGATGAAAGTCCCGCATGGCAGAGGCTAATTGCATCAGTGCGTAAGGAGATTCAGGCAAGCGGCTTGGACAAGAGCCTTGCTTCATTGGATCCGATGAAGGAGAACTATTATCTGGCTTCCGACCTGATCGGGTTGTTGTATCAAAACCCTGTGCTGTTGGAGCGTCTCTTGAACTACCCCGCTTTTCTTGCCCTTGCCGAGCGGGACGACATCAAAGACCTCGTGAACGATGTTGAGTTCTTGAACGCTTGGCAAACCAAGGCCCCAATCCTAAACTTGATCAACCATCCAAAAGTCCAGGGCCTAATCAACAATGCCGAAGTCGCCAACGAAGTCAGTCAGGTTGATCTAAAGGACCTGATCCAATACTTGAGCACCGGCAGGTCGGCCAGATACGACGAGGAGAAAATCCTCGGACGCTGGAACCTTGACGTCTCAGCCACGTTCACCCTTGCGCGAAAAGAAAACCCAGACATGTCCGCTCAAGAAATGGCCAGGTTGAAGACCCTGGTTGGCATTTTCCTTGCGAAGACGACGCTGATGGCGACGCCCGACAACAAGTTCAGAGTAAAAGTGGAGCTTACAGAGCAGGCTAACAGAATGATTGAAACCGCACGGGCCGCCGCAGCAGCAGCCGCGGCTGCGGCTCAGGCCGCCGCAGGCGAAACACCTCAGCCCCCCATGGGCATGGACCCCAGAATGGCCGAGCGCTATTTCGGCCGTGGCCGGGGCGCCCGCGCCGCTCAGCCTGAAGAACAGCCAAAACCCGCGGCTGTTCCCACCGATTTGGTTGGTATTCCGCAGTTTTCGCTGGCCGGGGAGGGCACATGGGAACGCGACGGTTCAAGGTATAAACTCTCCTTGGCAGATGCCAAGAACCAGCGTCATTCCGGCACTTGCACCGCCGATGAAGACCGTCTGGTGGCCAAACTCGAGCGAATCGCGCCGAATCTCCAGACCCTTGTTTTCGTCAGGTAAACCTCAGGGAGTTCTTATACTCAAGCTTGCGGGCAAAACATCGGGATTGCGGGGCGATGTGAGGAAGCCGTGCACGGGTTCCATCCCCATAATTGGCCCAACGCTTGATCTCAACGATGCCGCGCTTCGCGCGCGTGATTCCTCTCCGGGGATCAGGCCGGCAACAGGGGACGGCACCCAGAACGGATGAGCAGCCGACACCCAGTCCTGAGAGGCTGGATGGTGAACTGAGACCCGTGGTGATTGCGGCCCTTGCGACGCAACGAATGCGTACAGGTAAACAGCCGCCACTGCAACCGCAAGTGCCGCTGCCCATGCTGGTTGCATGTCAAACCGGCTGATGAACCTTTCCCACCATGTCGAGCAAGCGCTGACGGTTTCGGCTTCGAGGGCGCGCCGGATTTGCTGTGCAAGGCGATCAAAATGGCCCGGAGGCGGCCGTTCGTGGCGCTTTATGGCCAACAACCGCTGCAGCTCGCTGAACTGTTCCTCTGGTGAGTTCATTTTCGGTTACTTCATGTAGTCTGACAAATAAGCCTGCAACTGCTGCCTCGCATAGAACAGCCTGGTTCGCACAGTGGCAACATTGCAGTTCATTATCCGCCCGATTTCCTCGTGCGGCAGTCCCTGAATATCGTGCAACGTGACCACCAGTCTGTGTGGTTCAGACAATTTCTGCATTGCTTCGTTCAATCTGACCTGCAGTTCCGACAGTGCAGCCTGCCGGCGAGGCGTCTTTTCCGAAATCAGCGCAACAATGTCCGGGTCGTGCTCCGCGTTCAGGTCAATGTCATCAAGGCTCATCTCATGGACGTGCTTGCGCTGTTTTAGAAAGTTGATCGCCTTGTTAATCGCTATTCGGTAAAGCCACGTGAAAAAGCTGGAATCGCCTTTGAACGATTTGAGCGCGCGATAGGCCTTTATGAAGCTCTCCTGGGTGAGGTCACTGGCGTCTTCGTGGTTGGAGGTCATGTGGTACATCGCCGAGTAGATGCGCTCCTGATAACGCCTGACAAGCTCGTCGTAAGCGTCGAGATCGCCTCGCTTGGCGCGCGCCACCAGCACCGCATCGGACACGGATTCTTTCGAGTCCGTCGCTGGCGCTGCGGGTGTGCGGAGAGTGGCTGTCATCTGGCCCGGACCTTGTTAAGCCGATTCGCCCAGCGCAAACGCCTGCCTTGCGAGGAAAGCAGAGGCGGACATTAGACTGTCCCGTTCCGGGCCGGGCTTCAAAACAGACAGACATTCGTTGGCAACACGGCAGTGGTCGCAGATTACGCGTTGAGATTCCGCCAATGCATCGTACTTGTCCAACAAAAGTCGCAAGCGCGGCAGCCCGTTCGCGTCGCCCTCCGCAATCAAGTGCTCGATTTCGCGCCTGTCACTCAGAGTTCCACGCTCGAGCGAGACGATAACAGGCAAAGTCAGTTTCCCACCGATCAAATCTGTCCCGAGCGATTTCCCAGCCTTGTTTTCGCTGCCGAACAAATCGAGGCAATCATCGTAGATTTGATACGCCATGCCGAGCGAGATTCCGTAAGCCCGAAGCGCAGCGCGTTGGTTGGGCTTTGCGCCCCCCATGTGCGCTCCCAACTCGCATGAAAGCGCAAACAGCTCGGCCGTTTTCATTCGGATAATTCGATCGTATTCTGGCCGGCCGAGCCCGATGCACCCGCGGCGCTGGGTTTGGAGAATCTCGCCCGAGCAAACGATTTTCGTTGCCTGGGCCACGGCCCGGCATATGTCCGGTGTCGGGAAAGCGGCGGCCAGCGTGAGAGCGTGCGCAAACAAACAATCGCCGACCAACACGGATGTGGTGTTCCCCCAGTTCGCGGCCATGGTCGGCCGGCAGCGACGAATGCTGGCATGGTCGGTGACATCGTCATGCGCCAATGTTGCGAGGTGGACCATTTCGATTATTGCCGCAACGGTGACAAGGCCATCGTTCTTCTTGCCGGCCGCGCCGGCGCTCAGAGCCGCCAAGGCCGGCCGCAATTGTTTGCCCTGGTTCGTGAGCGCATAACGTGCGTATGCAGCAACCTCCGGTTCAAACGCCCCCAACTGTTCCTCGAGGAAAACCGTCACCGCCCGCAGAAAAGGCTCCACCGGACCGACAATCTGCTTCCACGTCGAAGAAGATTCGGATGAACGCGCATCAGCCGGAGTATAGTCCGCGGCTTTGGATTTAACGGCCAGCATCAGGCCCCAATCTAGTTTTCAGCTCACCGCAAGTCAAACTTCTATGTGTCGCTCTCCGGTGAAGAAACGCGTTTGCCAGCCCAAAAGCGCAATCGTTCATATTCGCGAACGTTTTCAGGCTGCGAGTTTGGCAAGTTTTTTCCGTATCAGTTTCCCTCGCCATCGATAAGGCGGTCACCACGGCAATGCCTTTGGAAGACGCAAACAGAGTGCCAGGCACGTTGTTTGGGCGCGGGGCCAAATAAAGTGCCAGGCACTTTGTTGCATCAAACACGCCGCGGTCTTGGCAACGGAATCAACCGGTTTGTGCATGCGGCTTGAGTGCGATGCCGCTCCTACGGAGCTTGTCCGGTGTGGTGTCTGCCCCCACTACAAATATGTCGGCCCTACGGGCCTTGGCTTTGGCCAACAGACGATCAGGTCGGTCAACTGACAGGAACGTTCAACGTGCAACGTTCAACTCACAACGTTCAACGGCGTCGCGGGTTGGCCAT
>JARYMD010000430.1 GCA_029907285.1 Verrucomicrobiota bacterium
CTGGGATTATCGGTACTACGCCGAAAAGGTCCGGAAAGCCAAATACGACCTCGACGAAAACGAAATCAAACCTTACCTGCAACTCGACAAACTCCGTGAAGCAATGTTTTGGGCGGCAGGCCAGATTTACGGATTCAAGTTCGCGCCCGTGACAGGAATTCCAGTTTGCCACCCCGATGTGAATGTTTGGGAGGTAAAAGACGCCAACGACCGGCATGTCGCGTTGTTTTATTTCGACCCATACGCGCGCCCGGGCAAGAAATCAGGCGCATGGATGAATGCCTACCGCAACCAGGAAAAGTTCGAGCGCGAAATCACCCCCCTCATTTCAAACAACTCGAACTTCATGAAAGGTGCGCCGGGCGAACCTGTGTTGGTTTCCTGGGACGACGCGAAGACACTGTTTCACGAGTTCGGCCACGCGTTGCACGGGTTGAGTTCGGACGTGAATTATCCTTCGCTGTCGGGAACGAGTGTGCCACGCGACTACGTTGAACTGCCATCGCAAATCAACGAACGCTGGTTATCGACGCCGGAGGTGCTGAACAGGTTTGCACTGCATTACAAGACCGGCCAGCCAATGCCCCCGGCGCTGATCGAGCGAATCGACATAGCCGCAAAGTTCAATCAGGGGTTTGCCACGACCGAATTCCTGGCCAGCGCTCTGATTGACATGAAAATTCATCTGGCTGGCGAGCAAACAATCGATCCCGCCGCCTTCGAACGCGACGAACTCACAAAGCTCGGCATGCCTTCGGAAATCGTCATGCGGCACCGCCTCCCACACTTCGCTCATGTGTTCGCCGACGAAGGGTACTCCGCCGGGTACTACAGTTATCTTTGGGCTGACACACTCACGGCGGATGCCGCTGAGGCGTTCAAGGAAGCAAAGGGCTTTTACGACAAAAACGTCGCAAAGAAGTTCAAACAGCATATCCTCTCAAAGGGCAACACAATTGACCCCGCCGGAGCGTATCGGGCGTTTCGAGGTCGCGACGCCGGCATTGCCGCTCTGATGCGGGATCGCGGATTTCCCGTCCCAGACGGTGCAAACTGAGCGCTTGCCGCCGCGCAAGGATGCGTCACGCTGTGCAACTTGACGCTCGGGAGATTGTCCGTTACGTTGAGGCACTCTGAGAACGATTGGTCATGAATGATTTTTTGATTCCGATGGTAGTCGAGCAGACCGGCCGTGGCGAACGTGGCTACGACATTTATTCGCGCCTGCTCGTTGATCGCATTGTTTTTCTGGGCACGCCTGTCGATGACATGGTTTCGAATGTGATCATTGCCCAGTTGCTCTTCCTTCAGATGAATGACCCGAAGAAGGACATTCACCTTTACATCAACTCACCCGGCGGCAGTGTGACGGCAGGGCTCGCAATTTACGATACGATGCAGTTCCTGACTTGCGACGTGAACACTTATTGCATCGGCCAGGCCGCAAGCATGGGAGCTGTATTACTGGCCGCTGGCACCAAAGGCAAACGGTTCGCCCTGCCAAATGCGCGCATCATGATCCACCAGCCATGGGGCGGCGTCCAAGGCGCTGCAACCGACATCAGCATCCAAGCCAAGGAAATCCTCCGCTTGAAAGACAGGCTCAACGAAATCCTCGCTTTCCACTGCAATCAAAGCGTCGAAAATGTCGCACGTGACACCGACCGCGACAGGTTCATGTCAGCGGAAGAAGCCAAAGCCTACGGAATAGTGGACGAAGTGGTGAAGTCGCGGAAAGAAATACCCGGACAGGCCATGGCCGCAGCAGCCGCGCAGCTTGCAGCAGGTTGAACAACCCGGCAGGCCCAAACAAACCGTCATCATATTGTCCAATGGCAAGATCAACCCATCTCACCCTGTGCAGTTTCTGCGGGAGATCGCATTCGGAAGTCCGCACGCTCATTCAGGGCCCCGGCGTTTACATCTGCGACATTTGTGTCGAGACCTGCAAAAGCGTCCTGGACAAGGAGGAAAAAGCCTTGGCACGCAAAAACCTTCGCCTCCGTGATGTTCCGCGTCCTTCAGAGATCAAACGGTTGCTGGACGAATACTGTATCGGCCAGGAGCACGCGAAAAAGACCCTGGCGGTCGCAGTCCACAACCACTACAAACGAATACACGCGAGTTCAAAACCTGAGGCCGACAAGGCGCCCGAGTCAGAAGTCGAAATCGAAAAAAGCAACATTCTTCTGATAGGCCCGACAGGTTCGGGCAAGACACTACTCGCACGCACGCTGGCGAAAGCTTTGGAAGTGCCGTTCGCCATCGCCGATGCCACCACCCTCACCGAAGCAGGCTACGTCGGCGAAGACGTCGAAAACATCATTCTCCGATTGCTGCAAAACGCTGATTTCGACGTGCGACGCGCACAGCTCGGAATCGTCTATATCGACGAAATCGACAAGATAGCGCGCAAGACCGAGAACGTGTCGATCACGCGCGATGTTTCCGGCGAGGGCGTCCAACAGGCGCTCCTGAAGATTCTCGAAGGCACCATCTGCAATGTTCCCCCTCAGGGCGGACGAAAGCATCCCCAGCAGGAGTACATCCGGGTTGACACCACCAACATTCTCTTCATATGCGGAGGCGCTTTTGTAGGCCTTGACAAGATCATTCACCGCCGGTTGGGCAACCGCGTTATGGGCTTCGGAGCGGTTGACCAGTGCGTGCGCGCGCATAGCTGCTCTGAACGCGAGGTCTTGAAGATGGTCGAGCCCGAAGACCTTGTCTCCTACGGGTTCATCCCTGAGTTTGTGGGCCGATTGCCAATGGTCACAGTTCTTGATGAGCTCACAGAAGAGCAGTTGGTGAGAATCCTCACTGAGCCCAGAAATGCCCTCGTCAAACAGTATAATAAGCTGTTTGCAATGGAAGGGGTCGAGTTGACGATCGGCCCCGAAGCGCTGAGCGAGCTGGCCGCCCAGGCATGCAAGAAGGGGACTGGCGCAAGAGCATTGCGCGGCCTGCTCGAGCGGCTCATGTTGGATGTAATGTACGATATTCCGGGAGACGATTCCGTCACAGGCGTAACCATCAACAGCGCGGTTGTTCGGGGAGAATCCCCGCCGGTATTGAAACGCAAAGCCGATCAAGCCGCCGCGTGAGACTCAGCTTGGGAATCTCACCGGCCACCCTCGGATTCACCCGTTTCTTCGGTCCCCTGAGATTTCCGAACCCGCATATTTCGCAGCCCGGCGTAGCCGAAACCAAAGTTGCCTGGCGGGCAGAGACTCGGTGCCTGCGCACCTTGACCAGCGCCCCCTGCCACGCCGTGCTGCATTGTTATATTGAAAAATCATTCATATTTGCGAAGATTTTTACGCCGCGAGTTTGCTCAGTTTCTCTGTATCTGTTTCTTTGGCAGCAAGTAAGGCGCTCACAACAGCACGATCTTCGGAGGTGAGTTGGATTCGGGTAGAGCCGGGGCAATAGGGTGACAGGCACTTTGTTGCTCTTCAGGCCCACGCGGCGGTCCGCCTGCCGCCTCGCAAACCAACTACAGCTTC
>JARYMD010000431.1 GCA_029907285.1 Verrucomicrobiota bacterium
TGTCAAGTACGTGTCGGTTCTGGACCGGACGAAGGAACCCGGCGGCATTGGAGAACCGCTTTATCTTGACGTGATTGCAGCGCTCAACGAGGGCATCGCCGCCGGCTACGGCAAATTGAAGACCATGCCCTTGGTACTCGGCGGGCGTTACGGCCTTTCATCCAAAGAATTCACCCCGGCCATGGTCAAAGCCGTCTTCGACAACGCCGCGTCGCCACAGCCCAAGAACCACTTCACCGTCGGCATCAACGACGACGTGACACACTTGAGCCTCGATTATGATCCCGAGTTCTCAACCGAAGGCGAGAATGTGGTCCGCGCAATGTTCTACGGACTGGGGTCGGACGGCTCCGTCGGCGCCAACAAGAACTCGATCAAGATCATCGGCGAAAACACCGGGAATTTTGCCCAGGGATATTTCGTGTACGACTCGAAGAAGGCTGGAGCGGTGACAGTGTCGCACTTGCGGTTCGGACCCACGCCGATCAGATCAACATACCTCGTTGACAAGGCCAATTTTGTTGCGTGCCATCAGCCTGTCTTCCTGGAACGCTATGACATGATCAGGCCGCTGGTGCCGGGCGGCACCTTCCTCCTCAACACGCCATACGGACCCGACGAGGTCTGGGACAAACTGCCGCGGCCAATGCAGTCGCAAATGGTGGCCAAGAAGATCAAGTTCTATGTCATCGACGCAATCGAGGTCGCAAGGGAAACCGGCATGGGCACCAGAATCAACACCATCATGCAGACCTGCTTTTTTGCCATTTCAGGCGTCCTCCCGCGCGAAGAGGCAATCGAGCAAATCAAGTACGCAATCAAAGAGACTTACGGCCGCAAAGGCGAAGACGTCGTCAAGAAAAACATCCAAGCCGTCGAACAAACCCTCGCAAATCTTTTCGAGGTGAAGGTTCCAGACAAGATCACCAGCGGCTTCGACATTCCCGAACCGTTCTCCGGAAAGGCGCCAGACCGCATCAAGGAAACCTTGGGCAAGATATACGCCGGCCTTGGCGATACGCTCCCGGTAAGCGCAATGCCATGCGACGGCACATTCCCAACTGCCACCAGCCAGTACGAAAAACGCAACATCGCCCTCGAAATTCCTGTCTGGGACGAGAAGACCTGCATCCAGTGCGGCAAGTGCGCCGTTGTATGCCCGCACGCTTCAATCCGCGTGAAAGTGTACGAGCCAAGCTGTCTCAGCGGCGCGCCTCCAACGTTCAAATCGGCCAACGCCCGCGCCCCGGAATGGAAAGGGATGAAGTTCACCGTCCAGGTTGCGACGGAGGACTGCACAGGCTGCACGCTCTGCGTTGATGTTTGTCCGGCCAAGAACAAGGCCGAGGCCAAACTAAAGGCGATCAACATGCAGCCGCAGGCGCCGCTCCGTTTTCAGGAACGGGCGAACTGGGAGTTCTTCCTGTCAATTCCAGACCTCGACCGCCGCAAGATCAAGGTCACACAACTTCGCCACCAGCAGGTGATGCGGCCGCTGTTCGAGTTCTCCGGCGCGTGCGCCGGATGCGGCGAAACGCCGTACGTCAAACTGGTCACCCAGTTGTTCGGCGACCGGATGGTGATCGGCAACGCGACCGGCTGCAGCTCGATTTACGGCGGCAACCTGCCGACCACGCCTTACTGTATCGATCACAACGGCCGCGGGCCGACATGGAGCAACTCGCTTTTCGAGGACGCAGCCGAGTTCGGTCTCGGATTCAGGGTTTCAATCGACAAACAGCGCGAATTGGCCTGCGAGCTGCTCCAAAAACTCGCGCCCAAACTCGGAGACGATTTCGTCTCCGCAATTCTCAATGCCGATCAGAAGGACGAAGTCGGCATCCACGAGCAACGCGAGCGAGTGGCCGCCTTGAAGCAAAAACTCGCCGGTGACAACTCGCCGGAAGCGAAAATGCTGATGTCCTTGGCCGATAATCTCGTCAAGCGAAGCGTTTGGGTTTTCGGCGGAGATGGCTGGGCCTACGACATCGGTTACGGAGGCTTGGACCACGTTCTGGCAAGCGGCCGCGACATCAACGTGCTGGTGCTTGACACGGAAGTCTATTCCAACACCGGCGGTCAAATGTCCAAGTCAACCCCACGCGGCGCCGTCGCAAGATTCGCCGCGGGCGGCAAGCCTGCCGGCAAGAAAGACCTCGGCATGATGGCCATGAGTTACGGCAATGTTTACGTCGCCAGCGTTGCCATGGGCGCAAAAGATGAGCACACGCTCCGCGCCTTTGTCGAAGCCGAGTCATATCCCGGCCCGTCGATCATCATCGCATATTGCCATTGCATCGCGCATGGCATCGCCGTCGAATCCGGCGCAGGCGTTCGTCAGCAGAAAGCGGCTGTCGAGTCCGGACAATGGTTGTTGTACCGGTTCGACCCGCGGCGCGCTGCGGCAGGCGAAAATCCGCTCCAAATTGATTCCGCTCCGCCGCGCATCAAGGTCCAGGAGTATCTGTTGTCCGAGAACAGATTCAAGATGCTCACAAGAATCAAACCCGAAGACGCCCGCCGTTACTTCGAGCTCGCTCAAAAAGATGTCGAGCATAGATGGCAATATTACAATTACATTGCCGCTCGAAAGCCGGGCAATGGCGCGTCAGCCCCGGCACCCGGACAGAGTCAGCAACAGGCCGGTCAGGGTTGAACAGATGCTCAAACGGACAAAGCCAGTATCCGCAAATCAAACAGAGTCTTTAACAGAAAGGAACCACCATGGACCTGAGCACAAAATACCTCGGACTTAACCTGCGCAGTCCCCTCGTTCCATCCGCTTCGCCAATCACAGCAGAACTCGGCCAGCTCAAACGCGCTGAGGACGCCGGAGCAGGCGCCGTAGTCCTCCCGTCCGTGTTCGAGGAACAGATTCGCCGCGAAACAGACGAAATCGAACTGGCCCTCGAACAGGGCACGGAAAGCTTCGCCGAAGCGCTCTCCTACTTCCCGCGCCCGGCCGAATTCCGAATCGGCCCCGAAGCCTATCTTGAGCATATCCAGGCCGCCAAACGCGCGCTGGAGATACCCGTTATCGCAAGCCTCAACGGCGCGTCTCTGGGCGGCTGGACAGACTATGCCAAACAGATACAACAGGCTGGCGCCGATGCGCTTGAACTGAACATCTACTACATTCCGACCGATCCTGCGTTGAGTGCCCTGGACGTCGAAAACACCTACCTCGACATTCTCAAAGCCGTCAAAAGCGCCGTCACAATCCCCGTGGCGGTCAAGCTCAGCCCGTTCTTCAGCAACATGGCCAACATGGCGCAGAAACTGGACCAGGCCGGCGCCGACGGCCTCGTGCTGTTCAACAGATTCTATCAGCCTGACATCGACCTGGGCACACTCGAGATCGAGCATTCGCTCAACTTGAGCACGCCACAAGCGCGCCGCCTTCCGCTGCGATGGATTGCCATCCTGTCCGGGCGCGTCAAAGCGAGCCTTGCCGCAACCAGCGGCACTCACACCGCCTCTGATGCGCTGAAGTTCATCATGG
>JARYMD010000432.1 GCA_029907285.1 Verrucomicrobiota bacterium
CTTTGTTTTTTGCGCGAACAACGTGCCTGGCACTCTATTTGCGTCTTTCATCTTATCCTTCTTCAGCGTTTTGACCACGGATGGCACAGATGTGGAAGAAAACTATCTGTCTACGGCCATTTGGAATTCCACTGCAGTTCGATGCTGACGGTTGGCGGTTGTAAGTTCAGCGTTGCACGTTGACTGGGGGATCAACCACGAAATACCCGAAATACGCGAAAAGGCAACTCTTGATGTAGCCGAGGACGTAAGTCCGCGGAGAAAACTTTCGGTTCAATAACAAGTTTACCGCCGACTGACGTCGTCGGCTACGGTTTCGCCGACTAATCCCACGGAGCGGGACGGCTACGGCGGCGGAGCAAAAGGCTCGAGGCAATGCTGGAAAGCGGCGTTGAGATGTGACACACTAGCCGTGAATATGACCGCGGCCACACCAGTTGCTCTTGCTGATTTGTATCGGGTTTTCGAGAGGCTCGACGAAGGGGAAAGCATTGCTCTTGTGCCGGCAGCTGACGGTCCGGAATTGACGAGTCCGCCCGGTGAACCTGAAGCGTGGCTGGGCGTGACGTCGTCGGGGTCAACGGGCCGGCCCAAACTGCAGTGGCGGCGATGGAAAGAGATCAGCAGGGGCACGGTGTCCAAACCGGGTGTGATTGGGTGGACATGGGCGTCGCCGTACCGGCCATGGACATTTGCCGGGGTACAGGTGGCTGCGCAGGCATGGGCAAGCAACAGCGCCATCATTACTTTGGGGACAAACTGGGCCGAGGCATGGGCGAGTTTGGCGGAGAACAGGGTCGATGCAGTGTCAGCAACGCCGACTTATCTGGATTTGCTTTTGCAGGAGGAACCGCACGAGGGTGTAGCATGGGAACCGCGACAGATCACTTTGGGCGGGGAACCTCTGAGATCGGGGGTCGGCGAACGATTGCGACGGCGGTTTCCGAACTCGAATTTCACGGTGATTTATGCGATGGCGGAATTGGGGGTGCTGCTCAAAACACGCCGTGTCGATGGCTGGTACGAGGTGGAATCGCTTCGGCATGCAGCAGACGACTGGCGTGTGGTGGATGGCGGGCTCGAGATCATGCGCGGCGGCAAATGGCATCGGACGGGCGACCGCGTTGAAGTTGAAGGCGATTTGATGCGAGTGATTGGGAGGCTGGATCAGGTGGCGAATGTTGCGGGGACAAAGGTGAGCCTTTTGGAAGTGACGGAGCTGGCCGAGCAGGTTCCTGGTGTGCGCAGGGCTGCTGCGGTCGCAGAACAGAATCCGGTGACCGGCGAAATTGTTTGTCTGAAGTACGCAGTTGAACCCGGCTGGGAGGGGGCGGCGGTGTTGGAATCGCTGCAGCGGACGTTGAGGGAACGGTTGCGCAAGGAAGCGTGGCCGCGAAAGTGGGTCGAGGAAACAGTCGGGCCGGTCCAGAATGCGAAGCGGGCGGTGCGGTAGGTGGCAGGCTTTTTGGTTAGCAGGGGCTCGCGTGCGGCTGGGTTGGTGGTGGCGGGTTTGTCTGGTTGATTGTGCGGCTTTGATTTGGGAAAGTGCGCAGCGACATGCGCGGCAGTATTAAGGGCTGATCGGGCTGATCGGGCCGATCGGACCGATCAGGGCGTGGTTGGGCTGATTGATTTGTGAAGAGAGCGTTGGTGACAGGCGGAAGCCGCGGGCTTGGGTTGGCAATTTGCCGCCGTTTGTTGGATGACGGCTGGCGGGTTGTGACAACTTCGCGCACGGTTACGCCTGAATTGGCCGGGTTGATGTCGCGTTCAGGCGGGAGACTGGAACATGCGGTTGTGGATTTTGGCAGGAGCGATGAAGTCAACAAGTTTTTGCAGGAACCGAGGTTTCTCGAGGGGTATGACGGCTTTGTGGCGAATGCTGCTGTGGGCACGGAAGGATTGCTCACGCTTACAACCGAGGAAGCCCTGCGGCACTGCATTGAAGTGAACCTTGTGGCGCCGATGCTGGTAGCGCGACAGGTCATCAAAGGGATGCTGGACAAGGGTGGGAGCCTGGTTTTTGTGGCGTCGGTTGCGGCGCGGGTTGGGCTGTCGGGGCTGACAGTTTATTCTGCGACCAAGGGTGGTTTGGTGTCATTTTCGCGGGCTGTGGCGCGTGAATACGGCGAGCGAGGGATAAGGTCGAACAGCGTTTTGCCGGGGTTCATGGCGACGGACATGACTTCGACATTGGATGCGGAGCAGCAGAAGCGCGTGGCAAGACGCGCTGCGTTGAAACGGGTCGGGACGGTCGAGGAAGTGGCGAACGTGACTTGCTATTTGTTGTCCGATGAAGCGCGGTTTGTGACTGGGACGGAGGTGGTGGTTGATGGAGGGTTTACAGCCTGATATGGAAGGGGCAGCCGAGGTTGGACCGGGGCAATTGTTGCCTGAGAACCTGCTGCGGCGCGCGCTGCGGAGTTGCGGGCGCGGCGCGCGGGTTTTTCGCGGGTGCAGACTGGTGCTGCCCGAGGCGATTTCAATTGGCGATTTTTGCCAGATTGACGAGGGCGTGATGATTTTTGCCGGCGAGGGCGTGGTTTTGGGTCGGCACGTGCACATGGCGTTTGGGAGTTCGATTTCAGGTGGTGGGTGGTGTGAGGTTGGCGATTTTGCCGGGATTGGCGCGGGCGTTCGGCTGATTACGGGAACGGAGGTTATTGATGGGAGCGGTTTGACGAACCCGACAATTCCTGCATCCTATCGGGCGGTGCACCGCGGCAAAATTGTGATTGGCGCGCATGCGGTAGTGTTCACGAACGCTGTTGTGTTGCCGGATGTTGTCGTGGGCGAAGGCGCGATTGTGGCTGCGGGCTCGGTTGTGCACAGGGACCTCAAACCGTGGTGTGTGTATGCGGGCAATCCAATTGTTCAAGTCGGAACAAGACCCGCAGAAAAGGTGCTCGAGCTGGCGAGGCGGCTTGTCGAAAGCGAAAGCTGGGAATCTTCTGCGAGTTCAGCGGAATGACAGAGATGGGCGAACCTGAGAAAAAGACTGGAAGCGGGATGGTGCCGCCGGGCAAATGGCGGGTTGGCACCGCAGTTTTTGCGTGTTTTGTGCTGGTGCTTTGGCTTTTCCCTCGCGTTTGGTACACGCAGAAGGACGCAGACAAAGGATTCATCTGGCTGACCAGCCAGACTTCTTTGCCCGGCTGGGAGTTCAAGCCTCTGCCCGTGGCCGAGTCGGCGGAACGCTTGCTTGCTGCTGATGAGACGATCAGCGGCGAGTTCACGAACCTGACGGACGGGCGTGTGGTGCAGGTGTTTCTTGCGAAGCGCTACACGGAAAAACCGCATGACATTGGTCTGTTTGTGCACACGCCGGACCGGTGCTGGACAGAAGCGGGTTTGCGATTGGACCCGGTAGCGCCGGATCATGTCGAGGTGGATGTGCACGGGGCGCGGATCACGTTTGAGCGGCGGGTTTTTGTCCACAAGGACCGGCGCGAGCTTGTGTTGTTTGGGGGGCTTGTGGGCGGTCAGCCATT
>JARYMD010000433.1 GCA_029907285.1 Verrucomicrobiota bacterium
AACCGTCTTCACCGATTGCTGGCCGATGCATTGGTTCCAATTCTGCTCCTTGTTTGCGCGTCTGCTGCGGCCCAGCAGGACCAGCCATTGCAGCAGAGCCAGACAGCAAGGCGCCTTTCCCTCGCAGATTGCATACAGATCGCACTGGAACACAACCGCGACATCCAAATAGAAAGGATAAACCCGCGAATCGCGCGGCTGACCTTGGACGCGTCGTATGGGTACTATGATCCTTCCCTGGTTGTGTCTGGCGGACATGAACACAGACAGGAACCCGGCGGGTTCGATCCCGCTGATCTCAGCGAATATGAAGTTCACGACGCCGAGAACGAGTACGTCAACGTTGGGTTGCGCGGGACGCTCCCGACCGGCACGCGCTATGAATTCAGAGGCGATTATGTCCACAGCTTTGGTTTGCGTGAGGCAATTGATTACGACACATACAGAGTCGTCGCAAACATGTCGATCACACAACCATTGCTTCGCGATTTCTGGACGGACCAGGCCCGCACAACCATCAAGGTTAACAGAAAGAATCTGCGCATCTCCGAGTTGGGCGTTGGGTTCATTTTGATGGAGGTTGTCCACAGAATCGAACTGGCATATTACGAACTCGCTTTCGCGCGCGAAAACCTCCAGGTGCAACGCAAGCTCCTCGAGGTCCGCAAGGCTTTCCAGGATCAGGCACATCAAAAGGTGATCGCCGGCGCATTGCCTGCCCTCGAGGAAAAGCTGGCGCAAGCTCAGGTGGCTGCCGCAGAAACTGCTCTGATCGCCGCTCGCAACGCAGTCTCGATCGCTGAAAACGAACTCAAGACCCTGCTTGGCGACGATTTCCAAAGCAGCGAAGGTATCGAGTGGATTCCTTCAGACCCGCTTCTTGTTGTCCCCGAAGAACTCGACCTCAAGACAAGCTGGCAGCGCGGCATTTCACAAAGACCCGACCTCGCGCAGCTCAGGGTTGAAGTCGAGAAGCATGACCTGAATCTCCGGTTCAGGCATAATCAGTTGTTCCCGTGGCTGGACCTCGTCGCCGGTTACGGCCGCCGCGGCTCAAGTACATTCGAGCAGCGCCTGCCGCTTCCCCCTCCGGCCAGTGCTTCAAAAGCCTTTGACCAGGTTTGGGACGGTGTCGCGCCAAGGGACCTGATCGGCGTGATCTTCACCCTGCCGCTGAGCCGCACCACCGAAAGGGCCAACTACCGGGCAAGCAAAGAGCTCAAAGAACAGGCTATCTTGAGGTTGAAACAACGCGAGGAATTGGTAATGCGCGAGATCAGTGATGCTCTTGTCACGGCCAGAGCCGATCGCGATCGTGTCGAGGCTGCGCGCCGTGCGGCTGAGCTGGCTGAAGCAGCGCTCGAGGCGGAACAGCAGAAACTGGCCGTTGGCCAAAGCACCTTCTACGTTGTCTTGCAGCTTCAAGGTGATCTGGCCGCGGCCAGGTCCCAAGAAGCACGTGCCAAAGCCGACTACAACAAATCGTTGTCGATGCTGCACCGGGCTGAGGCAAGCCTTCTCGAACGCCACAAGATAGACATCGAGTACAAGTGACAAGAGTGGGAATCGCATCTGGCTCGAAAATCTCACCGGTTGCCCTCTCGGATTCACCCATTCATTCTGTCCGGTGAGATTTCCGGGCTGGAGGGCGATACCCAGTTGGACATCACGGCGCAACGCGAGCGGCCGTGTTGAGGCCGGGCGCCGCCAAGAGCTTTTTCATCGTTTGTGCGTTGCGGAAGGCGCAGCCGTTGTAGTCGTTGTTGAAATACAACCACGCTTCTTTTGGTGAGCAGTTGCGAACTTTGCCTGCCCAGCCTTCGAGCTCGGCATCGGTGTACTCGTGCCTGTACCAGCGGGTGGCGCCGTGAAACCTGACGTAAATGATGCCGCCTGTCTTGGGCAGCGCTGCTGGCAGACGCGGTGCGCTCACTGAACAGAAGATGAGATTGGCACGGCTGAAAGTGTCTAAAACATCGTCATTCCACCAGCTTGGATGCCTGAACTCGATCACATTCCGAAAGTGAGGGTCGAGTTGATCGACAATCGCGCGCAGCCGGGCAGGCGTGTAGTGAAAGCTCGGCGGCAACTGGAACAAAAAACAACCCATGTGCTCTGCAAGCGGCTCAGCCAACTTGTAGAATTCGCGGATCAGTTTGCGTGTGTTCTTGAACCTTTTCTCGTGGGTTATGGCTTGGTTGACCTTGATGCTGTATTGGAACCCCGAACTGGCTTGCCTGCCCCAGTTCTTTACCGTGGCCGGTTTTGGCCAGCGATAAAACGGCGCGTTAAGTTCAACCGTGTCGAACGCCTGCTGGTAATGCGCGAACCATTGGCTGGTCGGCAAATCGACCGGATATACCCGGCCTTTCCAGTGCCAATAGTACCAACCTGAGCAACCCACTCTTGCGTTCAGGCTCATCTTGACCCCTCAGGCGCGAAAGTGTTCAACGTTTCTTGATCAGCCAAAGCACAATTGTCGCTGCAACGCTCAAAATGATGCAGGTGGTCAGGGGGAAATATAACCTGAAATTCGGGCGCTCGATCGAGATATCGCCCGGCAAACGGCCAAGCCATGGGACTTTGGGGCCTATCCAGAAAACGAGCCCGAGCCCTGCCATGATCAAGCCGGCCAATACCAGAGCCTTTCCAATTTCAGTCATAAGTCGGTGGCATAATATACATGCACACCGGGTCAATGGAATAGTTTAGCGAGGCTCACCCTCAGACCGACTGGGCATGAGATGCCATAAGGCCCATGTATGACGCAGCGGTGCGCGGGGACAAGAGAGCGCGGCAGGCGCAGATGAGGCTTTTTGGTGTGAGTGAATGGAAGGAAGCAGCGAGGTTGTATCGGCGACTGCTGTATTTGAGGGCAGGACGGGCGTCGGGGCGTCGTGTATGAAGTTTCCGAAGACGGTTGCTAGCCCTACTTTACGAATTAAGTTTTGTTGGCGATGGATGTCCCAGACATACAGGCGGTTGCAAATCCAGACCCTATCCGCTAAAACCGCGGGTCAACTCTGCAACTTAAGTGCTTCCATCAACTGTTTCTGTTCCATTGTCAGTTTGGTCCACACATTCTGCCGCACCTGTCTGCCCCCAGCACCAGCCCCTTCGTAAACGTTGACAACTTTCTTGATGCCCGCCAGTTGACTCCAGAGCCTCCCAACCGGCAATTGCACCCCTGCAGCCCGAGCCGCCTCTGCAACCATGGCCCTGAGCAACAACGCCACCGTGCAGTAAAACCCGTGCACTTGTATCATCCAATCAGTCCAGTGATACATCGGCCACCAGCAGCCCAGCTCCCGGTCTTTCATCTGCCGAAATACATCCTCAATCAGATACCGGCTCCGATACGCCTCGATCACTTCCGAATCGGTCCACTGAGTCTGACTGGTCACCACTGTCATCCGGCCATGAAGCGCACTGTCCATTGCAAGTCCTTGCAAAACCGCAGGATGACAACGATCCGACGTGT
>JARYMD010000434.1 GCA_029907285.1 Verrucomicrobiota bacterium
GGCATCGCCCAAAGTGCCGAGCAAGCGAGCGCTGTTAGAGTTCCGCATTTACGCGGAATTGAAAAACTGTATGCAGGAGTTCATGCACGGCAGGGCTCGCTGTCCCAGCGAGCCGGAATCAGGGCATATGCTGATGTATTCGGCGCGCCGGGGACGGCGCGCCCTACCTGCATGCAAGGGTTCATGCACGGTAGAATAATGTGCCAGGCACTTTATTTGCCCAGCCGGTGAATGTTCAGGCGCCGGATTCATGTGATCGAAACCGGTGCACAATCGGTCATCGTGTTGGTGCGGCCGAGGACGGCCGCGCTCCCGGAGAACCCAAACAATGTGCCTGGCACTTTATTGAAAACACCATTGCCCGGATATTCGGAGCGACAGATGTGGTCGGCCAAGGTATAAGAGTGTCAAATAGCGGCAATTCAAGATGGACACGCAAATTGCTGACAACGGCGGCAGTGGACTCGATGCGCCTTTTCCCGGAAGAAATGCCCGCCAGGGCATAAGAAACCTGCTGGTGAAACTCTATGGCGACCGACTGGGCCCGGCGGTTTTCGAGGAGGTCAGCGGATTGATCTGCGCGCTCTCGGCCGGCAGCCCGGTTCAACAAGACGGTCCAATTCTGTCCTCGCAGGACGTGCTGCTGATCAGCTATCCCGATCAGGTCAGGCAGCCGGGGTGCATGCCACTTCGAACTCTGGCGGATTTTGCAAAGCAATGGCTCACCGACATCGTCAGCGCAATACACATTCTTCCTTTCTACCCGTGGACGTCAGATGACGGTTTTTCGGCCAAGAGCTGGTTCGAGGTCGCGCCTGAGTACGGTTCTTGGAGTGACCTTGATGCCTTTCGACCGGACTTCGGTCTCATGTTCGATGGCGTGTTCAATCACATGTCGGCGCAGAGCGACTGGTTCCAGAGATTCCTGCGTGGTGAGGCGGCATTCCGCGACTTTTTTGTGACGGTTGATGGCAATCCGGACCTGAAAGCCGTGGTTCGTCCCCGAACATCGCCACTGTTAACCGAGTTTGAAGGTTCGTCGGGACCGGTAAAGGTATGGACCACATTCAGCAGCGACCAAGTGGACCTGAATTTCAGGAATCCAAGGGTTTTGGTGAAAGCACTCGAGGCAATTCTCCTGTACGTTCGGCACGGCGCAAGGTTCGTTCGGCTGGATGCCATTGGTTTCCTGTGGAAGGAGATTGGCACGAGTTGCATACATCTCCCGCAAACTCATTGGATTGTTCAGCTTTTTCGTGCGGTCCTTGACGCGGTCGCGCCGGGCACAATGTTGATTACCGAAACCAATGTTCCCCACGAGCAGAACATCTCCTACTTCGGCGATGGAACAAACGAGGCGCACCTCGTTTACAACTTCTCTTTGCCGCCGCTGGTGTTGCACGCTCTTGCCACGGGGAACGCACAACGCCTGACCGATTGGGCGAGGACCCTTTCCGTTCCAGGCAGCCGAACGGCTTTTCTGAACTTCCTTGCGTCGCATGACGGGATCGGAATCAATCCTGCGCGCGGGATTCTGAACGAAGAGGAGATCACGTTTCTGGTCGAGCGCGCCATTGGGCACGGCGGTTTTGTCTCTTACAGGACAGGTCCGGACGGATCGCGGGTGCCCTACGAGTTGAACATCAACTACCTTGATGCGCTGTCGGCCCCAAAAGATGCCGAACCGCATCAGATCGTCGCGCGGAAGTTTCTGACTGCCGAATCAATCATGGTGAGCCTGCAGGGCGTTCCCGCAATATACTTCCACTCACTGTTTGGGTCGCGTGGTGACAGGGCAGGAGCGGAAGCCAGTGGCATCCCCCGGCGCATAAACAGGCAGAAACTCGATCGCGCTCAACTCGAATCGGAGCTCCGTACCACATCATCTCTGCGCGCTCACATATACAGTGCGCATTCGAGTCTGCTCCGGATCAGGCGCAGTGAACCAGCCTTTGCCCCGCACGCACCACAGGCCGTGCCGGACATACATCCTCGACTGTTTGCCGTGTTGCGTGGAAACCGCGGCTCGGGGAAACGCGTTCTGTGCCTGCACAATGTGTCTTCGACCGGCCTCACATTCAGGCTGCCTGCCGATATTCGAGACGACTTTTCATCTGTGCGCGTGCTTTGGTCCAACGGCCCCGTGCCGCGGACCGCCTTGGGCGAACAGTGCGCTCTGGCCCCATGGCAATCGGTTTTGTTGTCGCCGGACTGAGACCAACACGGCGGTCTCAGTCAGGCGACAACAAGACATGTTGAATCGCAGCGCGAAGCGACTAAGCTGTGTGGAGCATGTCAGCCGATGAGCCATTGTTGAAGCTGGTGGGTGTCACGAAACAATTCCAGACATCGGTCGGCCCGCCTTTGACAGTCCTTGCAGGCATCGATTTCGAACTCGCCGTTGGAGCCGCGGTTGCGATCGTCGGCCCCTCGGGTTCAGGCAAGAGCACACTTCTCAACCTTGTCGGAGCCCTTGACAAGCCGACTGCGGGCCAGGTGTTTCTCGAGGGTCGTGACTTCGCCGCTTGCTCGCAGGACGAGCTGGCAGAAATCCGGAACCGGCGGATCGGTTTTGTGTTTCAATTCCATCACCTGCTGCCACAGTGCACAGTGTGGGAGAACGTGTTGATTCCCACACTTGCGACATCGAACGAGGTTATTCGGGATGGGGCGCCCGAACGCGCGCGGCGGTTGCTGGCGCGCGTGGGATTGTCGGAGCGTTTGACTCACCGCCCATCCCAACTGTCGGGCGGAGAACGGCAAAGAGTCGCAGTCGTGCGCGCCCTTATCAACGAGCCGAGGATTCTGTTGGCCGACGAACCGACGGGGTCATTGGACAGGGCATCGGCGGAACAACTTGGTCAGTTGCTGGTCGATGTGAACCTCGAACTGGGAGTGTCTTTGCTAGTGGTAACGCACTCGATGGAGCTGGCCAACCGGATGCATCGGCGGTTTGAGCTTCGGGACGGCAAACTGCGAGAGATGGCAAAATGACTTTTCTCAGGTTCATTCTTCGCAGTCTGGTTTACTACGCCGGGGAGCATGCCGGGACACTGATCGGCGCGGCGATCGGGAGCGCGGTGCTTGTGGGGGCGCTGGTTGTTGGAGATTCGATGCGCGCCAGCCTGCGGCGGTTGACCGAACTGCGGCTGGGCAAGGTGGACCTTGTTCTAAGAACCGGCGACCGATTGTTCCGGGCCGGCATTTTTGGCGGACCAGGAACGCAAAGTCTCATCGTTCGACCCGGCCAAGCCATGCAGGCCAGAACACTCGAGTTCGCCCCAGTGCTCCACGTGCCGGCGGTAATCTCGCGAGAAGACGGGACAGCAAGGGCTAATCACGTCAACCTGCTGTGCGTGGACGAAAGGTTTTGGAGGTTTGCACCCAGCAGCAACGCAGCGCCGTTGAGCATGAGTGACGGCGTTTTCCTTAACACCGCGCTTGCCCGAAAGCT
>JARYMD010000435.1 GCA_029907285.1 Verrucomicrobiota bacterium
TCTGGGGTTGGCGCATTACAGGTTGAACGAGAAGATTGACAGCAGACAGGCACTGCAAAAAGCGCTTGCGATGAACCCGAAAAGTCCGATGGCGGCGGAGGCGACGAATATTCTGCAGAAATTGAAGTGAGAGCCAGGGCGGAGATTTGGGCATGTGGTTTGCCGATCGAAATTCAACCACGATATACGCGGAAGGATTGATGGGGTGCGGCGCGGTTGCAGCACTTGGAATGTGAAGGGTGATGTGTGCCGACGTGAGTCGGCGGGGAATCCGGTGCTGAACTGGAAGCGTCCGCGGACTAACGTCCGCGGCTACGCGGGTTACGGAGAATTGACCTGCAGGTGTGGATGCGCGGCGTTGGGCTGCGAACAGGATGGGAATGGCAAGGGAGATGAAATGATAAAAAAACTTGACATTTGACACTGTAAAGTTCTCTGACGGTTTGGCGCTAATGGTTGTGTTGTCGTGGGTTGTGCAACGGGAGGAGATCGAATGCTTATTGCCTGAATCCGTGCTGGGTCCGATGTGCTTTGGCCATTGTTTAGCAGGCACTTAAGTGTGTTCTGTTGTTGATGGTTTCTTATTGATTTCCGGAGCCGGATTTTGGACTGGATTGAACTAGTATGGATTCTGCTGCAAGGTTAGGGCGTTAGGCGTACACAGTGTCTGCGATACTTTCCATTGGCGCGGCCATTCTGGCTGGGTGTTTGGCTGTAGCCTGCATAGCCTTTCGGCGGTGGGGGGTGGCAGGCTGGTCGTTTGCGGTCGGGATGGCTCTGTTGGCTGGCGAGAATGTTTTTGCCGGGCTGTCTGCGGGTGCGGCGGATTGGGAATTGGCGGCGCGGTGGCAGTACTATCGGCTTGGGGTTGCATCGTTGATTCCGGGGACGTGGCTGCTGTTCAGTCTCACCTATTCGAGGGGGAACTATGTTTTATTCTTGCAGCAGTGGCGTTACGTGTTAGGGGCAGTTTTTTTGGTGCCGGTTCTGTTGATTTTGGGGTTTGAAGAATCGCTGATGAAGGGGGTTGGAAGCCTTGAGAGGACGACGACGTGGTTTATTGCGGTTGGCTGGCCGGGTCGGGTTTTTCAGATGGTGATGTTGATTGGGTGGCTGTTGGTTTTGATGAACCTTGAACGGACCTATCGGACTGCGGTGGGCGTCATGCGATGGCGGATAAAGTTTGCGATGGTAGGGCTTGGGTTGTTGTTTGGGGCGCGTGTTTACACATCGAGCCAGGCGATTTTGTTTTCCGGGATTGCGACTTCGATGGCTGGGATTGAGGCTGGGGCGTTGCTGTTGGCATGCGGATTGATTGCTGCATCGGTGGCAAGATCGGGGATTGTTGAGGTTGACGTGTATCCGTCGCGGGTGGTGATTCATCAGTCACTGACGGTGTTGATGGTTGGGCTTTACCTTTTTGTTGTCGGGGTGCTTGCGCAGGTGGTGAATGCGCTTGGGGGTGACATGGGGTTTCCGCTGAAAGCGCTGTTTATTCTGGCGGCGATGGCGGTGTTGACGTTGGTGTTGGCGTCGGACCGGGTTCGGCAGCACAGCATGCGGTTTGTGAGCCGGCATTTTCGGCGTCCGCTGCATGACTATCGGAGGGTGTGGACGGCGTTCACGGAGCGGGCAACGTCGCGTGTGGATCGGACCGATTTGTGTCGTGAGGTGGTGGCGCTTGTGGCCGAGACGTTCAATGTGCTATCGGTGACAATTTGGCTGGTTAACGTGGGGCGGAACAGGCTTGTATTTGGGGCTTCGACCTCATTGACCGAGGAGAAGGCGGCTGAGCTGCTTGGGGATCAGCGTGATTTGCCGGTGTTGCTTGCGTTGCTGAAAGAGAAGAACGAGCCGGTTGACATTGACGTATTGAGCGAGCCTTGCGTTGAGATGCTCAAACGGTGTGATCCGGATCATTTCGGCAAGGGTGGCAACCGTGTATGTGTGCCGCTCATTGCCGGAGGAGAGGTGCAGGGGTTGATAACGTTGGCGGACCGAGTAAGCGGGGTGTGGTTTTTGGTCGAGGATTACGAATTGCTGAAATGCATTGGGGACCAGGTGGCGGCGAGCCTGAGGAATATTCAATTGTCGGAGAGGCTGCTTGAGTCGAAGCAATTGGAAGCATTTCAGGCGATGTCGGCGTTTCTGGTGCATGATTTGAAGAACACGGCGTCAGCGCTGTCGTTGACGCTTCAGAATCTTCCGGTTCATTTCAATGATCCTGAGTTTCGTGAAGACGCGCTTCGATCGATTCGAAAAGCCGCTGATCACATCAACGGGCTTATCAGCCGTTTGACGTCGATCAAGGAGGGGCTCCGGATTAACTCGGTCGAGGGCGACCTGAACGAACTTGTTGCAAAGACGTTGCAGGGTTTGGCGACAGGGACTGCCGGTGGAGTCGAGGTTGTGACGGAGTTGGGAGATTTGCCAAGGCTGTCGTTTGATCCCGAGCAGATTAAGAAGGTTCTGACCAACCTGTTCATGAACGCTAAAGAGGCAGTTGGTGGCCGGGGACGAATCGAAGTGTCAACGGCCTCTCGAAATGGATGGGCTGTGGTGAGTGTGGCTGACAACGGCTGCGGCATGAGCCCGGAGTTTATCGATCGATGTCTTTTCCGCCCTTTCCAGACGACGAAGAAGAGCGGCCTTGGAATAGGGATGTTTCAAAGCAGAATGATTGTTGAGGCGCATCGCGGGAGATTGGAAGTGGAGAGCGAGCAAAACAAGGGGACTGTGTTCAGGGTGCTGCTGCCACTTTCAGGGGCGGGGCCAGGGACTGCGAGCGCAACTTAGGATTACTATGACGACCAAACCGACACTATTACTTGTTGCGGGCGACGGCAATGTCCTTTCGGAGATGGCGGCAGCGTTGCGGGATGATTTCGACGTGCTGACCGCGATGGACCGCGCTTCTGCGGAAGCTGTTTTCAGGTCGAGCCGGCCTGCGCTTACGCTTGTCGATATTGATTACCCGCCCGGGCCGCCGCAGGCGTCGGAGAGGCTCGGGCTTATCAACGACATGATCACTCTTGATCGGCTGGCGAAGGTGATTGCGCTCAGCGAGAAGGGGGAGAGTGCAACGGGCATGGGCACCACGAGTCCGCCGGGTCCGTGTGAGGTGATGCGGAAGCCGGCGCGGATGGAAGAACTGCGGCTGTTGGTGCAGAGGCGATTGGGCGGGCGCGAGCCGGAGGGGGCGGACCTTCAGCAGAAGGCCGAGCCTTTCACGTTGGAGGGTATGTTTGGGGCGAGCCATGCGATGCAGGAAATTTTCAGGTCCATTCGAAAAGTTGCTGTGACTGACGCTTCGGTATTGTTGTACGGCGAGAGTGGATCGGGCAAAAGCGCTGCTGCGCATGCGATTCACCGGTTGAGTGCGCGGAAGGATGGGCCTTTCGTTCGAATCAACTGTGGGGCGATGCGGTACGACGTGCTTGAGTCGGAGATGTTT